>JAAZLZ010000107.1 GCA_012799075.1 Bacillota bacterium | reverse complement strand
GGGAATCGACATTCTACGATGGTTATGTGCTTGCTTTCCGGGAAGGCGACTTTGGTGAAACAGGGTACATACAGATAGAAAGGCAGCTAGTCCATCTCATCCTGCAGCGATTATTGGGGATGGAGGACCGATTTGACTGGGGAAACAGGGAGCTGACCCTCCTTCAACAAGGAGTCCTGCGGAGTGTAGTTGAAGGCCAGCTTGACAACTTTGACCTGCCCACCTGTGTGGATTTGGCAACGTTCCAAGGACTTCACCCGGCGGCCGATTCCATGCTCGTTGGAATTCGCCTGCAAATAGGCAGCTTGGCTGGGATGATGCACTTTCTTCTTCCCCAGTCCTTGGTGGGGCCCAGGCCGTCCCCGCCGCGTCTTGAAGAACGTTCTTTGACCCTGACGGCTTGCTTGGGGGAAGGAGAGCTTACCCTGACGGAGCTCCTTGAACTGAAATGCGGAGATGTGGTCGTTTTAGGTTCAACAAGGGACCCTTTGCCGGTCTACATCGGCCAACGGCGCTGGTTGCAGGCCCGACCGGGGATCTATGGCGCCCACATCGGGATTCAGATTACCGACATACTGCACGAAGGAGATCGATCCTGTGACTAGGAATATTCTTTCCCAAGCGGAAATTGATGCCTTGTTGGGCAACAGCCTCCAAGAAGGGCTATCGGCGCCGGACCTAGACTTGGATGCCTTAACGGAACTGGTGCAAGTCTGTGTCCAAAGCACGGCTCAGACTCTCCAGCAGCAGCTTACGCCGACCATCAGCCTCCATCCTCCCCAAGGGTGGGAGTGTACTTGGGAGGGCTTTCATGCCACCTTATCAGAAGAAGACTACTTAGCCCTTGTTGCCGAATACGGGGATCCCCTTCATGGCAGCACTTTGTCTTTGTTTACCCTTGACAGCCTCGAATCGGCGGCGGCTATTGTTCCCCAGGTCGTCTCCACAGGCGAGGCTTTGCTCCACACGATTGTGGAACAGTTTTCAAAGGCCCTTAGCTCCCTATTGGATGGTTCTTTGCAGACCCGGTTAGGCATTGTTAAGCGGGTCCGTCCCGATGGGCTGAGGAGCCTGCTGCCCCTTCGCGACGGAGAGGAGTTCATCGCCTTTCGGTTTGGCTTTTTTATCGAAAACATGACTAGCCTTGGAGGTCATCTTCTTCTCCCCGTAAGCGTTGCTGAACAGCTGATAAATGCTCTGCACCATACTCCGCCACCTGCACCAAGACGGGGCCAACGGAAGGAAGCAAGAAACGTCTATCCTGCCCAGTTCCCTCCCCTGCGTCCGGACCCGGAGGAAGGGGCTGACCGGGACATCCACCTCCTGGCCGATGTGGAACTGGACCTGTATGTGGAGCTGGGACAGACCCAGATGAAGCTTGAGGAGCTCCTTCAACTCGGCATGAATGACTACATCACCTTGGATAAGACTGCGGGGGAGCAGGTGGAGATTTACATTAACCAGAAGGAACTTGCTCGAGGCGAGGTCATCGTCATCGACGAACATTTGGCAGTCAAGTTGAGCGATATCATCGAACCTGAAGAAAGGCTGAACGAGATTTCCGTTGGGCCCGAGTGAGAACTGGCCAGATGGTCCAGGGCCAGTTCCTCTTTGGAGGAATCTATCCTGGCCCTATTTTTCTCCGATCGGAGGCGATGCCCTTGACCGCAGGCAGCCCGGACCAGGTAAGCTTGCTTTGGGAAGCCGCAAAGGTTTTTCTGATCCTTCTCTTGATTATTCCCTTAATCTACTTGGCCACCCGGTTCTATGCTCGCAAAGGCGCGCGAACCATAGATGGAAAAAGACGCATGTCCGTTGCCGAAGTCTATTCTCTAGGGCCTCGGCAAAAACTAGTTCTCCTTGAAGTGGGAGAACGGTTTCTCTTGCTTGGGGTTACCGATGGAGCAATTAATCTTCTGCTTGAGATCCACCAACAGGACCTGCCGGCCCTACCCGTGGAGGAACCGCCGGAGTTTGCGGCGAAATTGCGTCAGGCTTGGAGCCGCATCAAGGACAGCAGGGAGGAGAAGGACGATTGAAGAGGCGCTGGTTAAAACTATTGATGTTATTCTTCGCACTTTGCACCCTATTCTCCAGCCATGCTCTAGCCCAACCGATTCCCTTTCCCCGTGTAGAGATAGGCATCGATGCCGCACAAACACCGACGGAAGTAGCCCAAAGCCTGCAGATTCTTTTCTTGCTGACTGTCCTTGTCTTGGCGCCGGCTATCCTCGTCTTGATGACCTCTTTCACTAGGGTCATCATCGTTTTGTCCTTTGTCCGCAACGCCCTGGCCACCCAGCAAATGCCTCCCAACCAAGTGCTGGTGGGGTTGGCCCTGTTTTTGACCTTCTTCATCATGGCTCCGACTTGGCAGGTCATCAACAATGAAGCCATTCAACCCTATTTAGCCGGGCAACTCACCCAGGACGAGGCCCTGACCAGGGTCGATGACCAGATGCGCACATTCATGCTCCGGTATACCAGGGAGAAGGATTTAGAATTGTTCATCCAACACGCCAGTCCGACCCAGCCTCAAACTATTGATGATGTGCCCACTTACCAGGTAATTCCAGCCTTCGTCATCAGCGAGCTGAAGACCGCCTTTCAACTAGGCTTCATCATCTTCATTCCCTTCATCGTCATCGACATGATCGTGGCTAGCGTTCTGATGTCTATGGGCATGCTCATGCTGCCCCCGGTGATGATCTCATTGCCCTTTAAGATCCTTCTGTTCGTGCTAGTGGACGGATGGCACCTCATTACTCGTTCCTTACTCCTTAGTTTCCAATAGGAGGGCATAGGCGTTGACAGAAATGACAGTTATTGAGCTGGGACGACGAGCCCTTTGGACGGTTCTGTTGGTGGCAGGGCCAATCTTGGGACTGGCCCTGATTGTGGGCCTGCTAGTCAGTATTTTCCAGGCCACCACCCAGATCCAAGAGCAGACCCTCACCTTTGTGCCCAAGCTATTTGCAGTCCTGGGGGCCACCATCCTTTTCGGTCCGTGGATGGTCCGAACGCTGCTGGATTTTGCCGGAGGGCTCTTATCGAACATGCACTTGTACATCGGTTGATCAGGGAGGGAGCGGCCTCAGGCCGCGCAGGGTTTGTGGGAAGGATTTGCACAGAATGTACCGGGGATTCTCCTGGTTTTCACCCGTTTAAGCGGACTTATTGTCACCGCTCCTTTGTTTAGTTACCGCAACGTCCCCGCGTTGCTAAAAATGGGTTTCGCCAGTCTCTTGGCGGTGATGCTTTTTCCCTATGCCGGACCGGCAAGCCCGGTGGAGTTCTTGTCTGTTTCCTATTTTCTGCAAGTCATTGAAGAGCTGGCCCTGGGACTTGGCCTTGGCTTCGTCGCCAATTTGAGCCTGCAAGCCATCTATTTGGCCGGTCAACTCATGGATGTGCCGATGGGCTTTGGAATGGTAAACATCCTCGATCCCCAGTTGGGAATGCAAGTACCCATCATGGCCCGTTTCTACAACACCATTGCCATATTGGTTTTTCTGGGTGTCAATGGCCACCACATGGTTTTGATGGCCCTCATGAGAAGCTTTGAACTTCTTCCCATCGGCCAGATCAACTGGGGACCGAAAGTGGTGATGGTCCTTATTCAAGGTTTTGCCTGGATGTTTGTCCTAGGAGTCAAGATCGCCTTGCCGGTCATGGGCGCCATTTTCCTGACGGACATTGCCTTGGGCATCATTGCCCGGTCAGTCCCGCAAATGAACGTTTTCATCGTCGGCTTTCCCGTCAAGATCGGGGTAAGCTTGTTCCTGTTGATTTTCGTGTTGCCCAACTACATCCGCGTCATTGGCCAGCTGTTTGATGAAAGCGGGGATATGCTCTTTTACTTATGGGAATTTATCAGTTCCCTGAAGGGATGAGGGACTTGGCAGAGTTCATGGATCTGCAGCTTTTTGCCGGTGAAAAGACCGAACCGGCAACTCCCCGTCGTCGTCAGGAAGTCCGTCGGCGGGGGCAAGTGGCGGTCAGCAGGGAGCTGACTAGTGCCCTCATCTTGCTGGCGGGCGTGTTGGCCGTGGCCACCTTCAGTCGGCCGGCCCTAGAGCAGATTGGCAGTCTGATTGAATACGCGTTTACCGAACCTTTCTTTGCGGTGGACTTGACGCCGGCCCAGCTTTGGGAGATCGTCGCGATAACCTTGGGAGCGTACCTAAAGACAGCGGCTCCCATCATCCTCATCATCATGCTGACGGGGGCCCTAACCCAGATGGTCCAGGTCGGATTGGTTTTTAGCGGGGAGCCCCTCCTGCCAAAAATGGAGCGAATTAGTCCCGTTGAAGGCTTGCGACGCATTTTTTCAAGGCAGTCTTTCGTTGAATTTGCTAAGGCCATTCTAAAGATAATATTGATCGGCTTTGCCGCCTTTGATATTCTCCGCAAGTCATGGACGAAATTCCCTGAGTTCATTACCCTGCCGCCCCTGCAAAGCGCCCGGATTATCGGTGATTTAGCCAGGAACATGGGCCTTCGGGTAGGCCTATTGCTCCTTTGCCTTGCTCTGTTGGACTATCTGTATCAGCGGTGGCAGTTCGAGCAGAACATTATGATGAGCATCCAGGAAGTTCGCGATGAATACAAAGAGATGGAGGGCGATCCGGCCATTAGGGCCAAAATCCGGCAGATGCAAAGGCAAATGGCCAGCCGTCGGATGATGCAGAGGATTCCGGAAGCAGATGTGGTCATCACCAATCCCGTTCACCTCGCGGTAGCCTTGCAGTACATTCCCGACAAGATGAACGCGCCTGAAGTGGTGGCCAAGGGAGCAGGTCCCCTGGCCGAGCGGATCAAGGCCATCGCCAAAGAGCACGACATCCATATCGTGGAGAATGCCCCCTTGGCCCAGGGGCTTTATGCTGCAGCGGAGGTGGGCGAGGAAATTCCGGCGGCTTTGTATCAGGCCGTAGCGGAGGTCTTGGCCCTGGTCTTTCGTTTGCGCCGGAATCGACCCGAATAGAGGAGACTAACCCCCAAGTGGCGAATCTTGGATCCCAAAAGGGGGAACGCAAAAGTGGCGGCACAGCCTTGGGAGCGCTGGCTTCATCACAGCGATATTTTGGTAGTAGCGGCGGTAGTGTTGATCATTGTCATGATGGTCATACCTTTACCGTCCGTTCTCTTGGATATCCTGCTAGCCACCAACATCAGCGCATCCTTGTTGATCCTCCTTTTAACGATGAATATCAGCGAACCCCTGGAACTTTCGATTTTCCCCTCGCTGCTTTTGATCGCGACCTTGTTCCGGCTGGCTTTGAACGTATCGTCCACCCGGCTAATCCTGCTCCACGGCCACGCGGGGAAAGTCATCGATGCCTTCGGACAGTTCGTGGTTGGCGGCAACTACGTCGTTGGTTTTGTGATTTTCTTCATCCTCGTAGTAGTACAATTCGTCGTCATCACCAAGGGGGCTGAACGGGTGGCGGAGGTGGCCGCTCGTTTCACCCTGGATGCCATGCCCGGCAAGCAAATGAGCATTGATGCCGATTTAAACGCAGGGTTGATCAACGATGCCGAGGCCCGCCAGCGCCGCCGGGACATTGAGCGGGAAGCAGACTTTTACGGGGCTATGGATGGGGCCAGCAAATTTGTCAAGGGAGATGCCATCGCCGGCATCATTATAACCCTGATCAATATTCTTGGCGGATTAGTGATCGGTGTTGTGCAAAAGAACATGACCCTGCAGGCAGCACTGCAACGATACTCCCTTCTGACCGTGGGTGATGGTTTGGTCAGCCAGATTCCTGCCCTGCTCATTTCAACAGCGACAGGGATCATCATCACCCGAGCCGCCTCAGACGCCAACATGGGGGAGGATTTCACCCTGCAGTTGTTCCGACAACCCCGGGTTTTGGCCAGCTCAGCAGGAGTCTTGCTCTTCTTTGCGCTGGTGCCAGGCCTGCCAACCGTACCCTTTTTGCTGCTAGCTGCAGGAATGGGCTCCCTTGCCTATGGCATCGACCGGGCCCAGCGGGCCCAGGAGGAAAGAAGCCACGCTGCCCAACGGGCCGCCCAAGTCGAAGAAGGCAAGAAGCCAACCAGCGTGTTGCCCCTGCTTCAGATGGATATGATGGAGCTTGAGATCGGCTATGGGCTGATTCCGTTGGTCGATACGGACCAGGGAGGCGATCTCCTTGAACGGGTGACCATGATCCGCAGGCAATGTGCCCTGGAATTAGGGCTTGTGGTCCCAGCCATCCGAATCAGAGACAACATGCAGCTGTCACCGAATACCTACTGCATCAAAATCAAGGGGGTCGAGATGGGTCGAGGGGAGTTAATGCCCCGGAATTACTTGGCCATGAAAGCCGGACCCGTTTCCGAGGAAGTTCCTGGCATCGCCACCACCGAACCGGCGTTTGGACTGCCGGCCCTCTGGATCACTGAAGAAAAGCGAGAAGAGGCGGAATGGGCGGGCTACACGGTTGTGGATGCCCCGTCGGTGTTGGCGACCCATCTAACGGAAATCATCAAGTCCCACGCCCATGAACTGTTGGGACGTCAAGAGGTCAAAACCCTCCTCGACGCTCTGAGAGAACAGTATCCAGCTGTAGTTGAAGAATTGGTGCCCGACCTCCTTACCCTGGGAGAAATCCAGAAGGTCTTGCAGAATCTCCTACAAGAAGGCGTCTGCATTCGCAACCTGGTCACAATCCTGGAGACATTGGCGGATCATGCTCGGCTTACCCGAGACCCGGAACTGTTGACCGAACAGGTGCGTCAGAGTCTTGCCCGCCAAATCTCCAGTCAGCATGCCATGGATGGAGTCATTCCCGTTATCACCCTTGAGCCGCGATTGGAGGAGGAGCTGCTTGAACGATTGGAAGCAGAGGGATCGACTCATTTGATCTTGGAGCCCCATCGGGCTCAAGGTTTGATCGAGCAGCTGGCCCTGTTGCTGGAGCGATCAGCCGCCCAAGGGGTGCAGGCGGTATGCCTTTGCTCAGGCCGACTGCGTCTTCCCTTGCGCAAGTTGACTGAACGGGTGCTGCCTCGTTTGACCGTCTTAGCCTATAACGAGATAGCCCATGAATTTGAGATACAATCCTTCGGGATGGTGAGTGTTTCCCATGAGGGTTAAACGTTTTGTGGGCAATTCTATGCAAGAAGCCATTGCCCAGCTGAAGGCCACCTTCGGCGATGAGGCCGTCATCTTGCATACGAAGCGTTCCCGGCGTGGGCCTTTTGGCCTTTTTGGCCGGCCTAGGGTGGAAATCATCGCCGCGGTGGATGTCTTGCCAACCCCCAAGACTGCCTCCGTTAGCTCCGATGACCTGAAGGCCTTGCAGCAGGAGCTAAGGGAGGTCAAAGGGCTGCTTGCATCGCAAAACAAAGAGACCTGGCCCTGGCAATCCTTGTATGAAGAGCTGGTGGCCGGGGAAGTCGACCCGGAAAACGCCCAGTATCTTTTGGATAAGATGGCCCAAATGCTTCCCCCTTCTTCACCGCCGGAGGAAGCCATCGCTGCCCTGAAGGGGATTGTGGCTGAAGAAATCCAGGTGGTGCCTCCCTGGGACCTTGCTGAAGGAACGCGAGTGGTGGCCCTCGTCGGTCCTACCGGTGTGGGGAAGACCACTACCATCGCCAAAATTGCGGCTAACTACACCTTGTTAGCCCGACGACGGGTAAGCCTCTTGACAATGGACACGTACAGAATTGCCGCAACGGAGCAACTTAAGACATACGCTGAGATTATCGGTGTGCCTCTGGAGGTTGTTTTCACGCCCCATGCACTAGGAGAAGCTTTAGACAAACATAAGCATTGCGATTTAATCCTGATCGATACGGCCGGACGGAGCCAGCACAACAAAATGCACCTGGCGGAACTGAAAGCCTTTCTTGATCAAGCGCAACCTGATGAGGTTCATTTGGTCCTGAGTGCAACGACGAAAACAAGGGATGCGATGGAAATCATCGATGGCTTTGCCGCTGTTTTGCCTCTTAACCGCTTGATCATCACTAAACTTGATGAAACAAGCAGCTACGGAATGATCCTGAATGCCTATCGGCACCTGGGCCAGCCGCTGGCATATGTCACTACGGGGCAAAGCGTTCCCGAAGACATCGAGGTAGCCGATCCGAACAAGATCGCCGATCTTATCTTGGGGGGATAGGCATGTACGATCAAGCAGAAACCCTTAGACAGCTCAGCGCCCAGGCAAACGGGCCACCCCAATTGCCTGCGGCCCGGGTTATTGCCATTACCAGCGGCAAGGGCGGGGTAGGAAAAACGAATCTGGCGGTCAATATCGGTTTGGCCCTAGCCAGGATGGGTATGAGGGCCGGGGTGCTCGATGCCGATTTGGGCATGGGTAATGTGGATATTGTCCTGGGGGTCGTTCCCCAATTCAATCTCAGTCATGTTATCTACGGGCAAAAACGGATGAGGGACATCCTTGTGGAAGGACCCGAATCAATGAAGGTCCTAGCCGGGTGTTCGGGGATATATGAGCTGGCCAACTTGAGCCAATGGCGGCTGCAGCGCCTCACTACTGCCCTGGGAGAGCTGGATAACCAGTTGGACATTCTCTTGATCGATACAGGCGCCGGCATTTCCCGCAATGTCCTCAGCTTTCTGTTGACGGTGGGAGAGGTTATTGTCATTACCACTAATGAGCCTACATCCATCACCGATACATACGGTCTGATCAAGGTGCTCAATCGAAGCAATCCGGACTGCAAAGTCTCTTTGGTTGTCAACATGGTCCGCAATCAAAGGGAAGCTGAAGGCGTTTGCCGCAAGCTGAACTTGGTGGTGGAGAAGTTCCTCCACACCCAGCTGGACTACTTAGGATATGTGCCATTCGATGATGCCGTCGTTAGATCAGTCCAACAGCAAAAACCCATCCTGCAAGCCTACCCCCATAGTCCGGCCGCCAGGGCCATTGCGCAAATGGCTGCTGCCATTTGCGAGCGACCCCATCCCACGGGCGGTGGGATCAGGGAGATTTTTGCTCGGATGGTTCAGCTTTTTTCCAGGTAGGGGGGGGAACATTGCAGGGCAACTTGAGCATCGGTCAATCGATGGCTATCGAAGTGGATCAAAAGCGGTACAGTACTCGCATCGAAGGTTTGACCGACGAGGCAGTCCATCTGGCTGCGCCTACGGAGCGACAGGTGCCAGTACACCTAGAGCCCGGTACGGAAGTGAAGATCAGTTATCTATCCCAGGAGCCTATGCGAGGATGCCGATGGACGGCCAAGGCACGAGTCCGGGGCACGATTCAGGGTCATATTCCAATTCTTGTGGTCAGTCGTCCTGACCAATGGATAAGGACACAGGACAGAAGATTCGTTCGGGTTCCTTGCACTCTGGATGTTCACGCGGTTTATGACGACTCGGATTGTTCCGGGCTCACCCAGGACATCAGCGGCGGCGGCATGCGAATCCTTGTGCCCACCAAATTGAAGCCGGGCAAAAAGATTCTCCTTCAGTTCACCCTGCCACCAGACGATTCGATGGAAGTTGCGGCCCAAGTGGTTCGACGGATGCCTAAGCAAGGGGATCTGTTTCCTACGGCAGTGGAATTTGTCGATCTAGAGGAGCGGGAAAGGGACAAAATCATTAAGTTCGTCTTCGCCGAGCAGAGAAACCTGCGCCGCAAGGGATTGTTGTGACAGGGAGGGCCTTCGTTGAGCGAGGAGTACATCAACACCTTATGGAGGAAATATAAAACTCATAACGATACTGCAATCCAGCAGGAGCTGATCGTTGAGTATGCACCATTGGTCAAGTACGTGGCCGGACGGGTTGCCATCAGTCTGCCCCCGACGGTGGAGCTAGACGATCTGATCAGCTACGGCATCTTTGGCCTCATCGACTCCATCGAACGGTTTGACCCCGACCGAGGGGTTAAGTTTGAAACCTATGCCATCGTACGCATCAGAGGGGCTATCATCGATGGGCTGCGGAGTTTCGATTGGGTGCCCCGGTCGGTGCGAACGAAGGCCAAACGCCTGGAAGAGGCTTACAGCCAATTAGAAAGACAGCTTAATCGAACCCCAACCGATGAAGAACTCAGCGAATCACTGAACATGACGATGCAGCAGTTCCATGATGCTTTGCAGGAAGTATGCGCTACCACCCTTACCTCCCTTGATGATTTGTGGTTCAGTGAAGGAGGGGGCGAGGATTCCTTAAGGGTCATGGACACAGTTGAGGACACAAGGAGCGTCGATCCCATCACCGAGGTTGAGATGGAAGAGAAGAAGCTGCTATTAGCTAAAGCCATCGATCAGCTAGGGGAGAGGGAGCGACTAGTCATTACTTTGTACTATTATGAAGGCTTGACCCTCAAAGAAATTGGAGCAGTCCTTGGCGTATCGGAGTCTCGTATTTGTCAAATCCACGGGCAAGCCATCATCCACCTGCGCAGTCGACTTAACCCCCATCGGACTGCCATGGTGGATTAACGAGGGGGAATCAGCGTTGAATATTAAGCCCCCCGACCTACAGGTCTTAGTGAGCCGAGTGGATGAAACCGGACGTATTCAACGTCTCCAGGATCAACACCAGCTGCAATCCCAACTCCAGCATCAAGCCCACGAACTCCAGGAGACAGCCAAACGGCAAACCCAGGTAACCCAGGTTCCCCAGGGAATGACGGGAAATGTTGATCCACGGGGACATAAACGACAAAGAAGAAGGCCGCAAGGATCTCCTCGCCCTAAGAAGGAGACAACAACCCAAGAAGCCTGTGAACCGGGGAAGGGAAAACGAATCGACATCCGGGTATGAGGATGGTGAAGAGATGTTTTATATTGGTCTAGTCTTGGGGGCAATCCTTTGTCTACTGATTCTTTTGTGGCGCCAGCGCCCAGAGCCCCAGGGGCAATTCGGAGCGTTGGAGCTAACCCTTCATGAAATGCTTGAAGAACTGGAAACCAAGTACCGGGAGCTTGACAGCCGTCTTGACGGCAAGACAGCTGAACTGGAAGCCCTTCTCGATCAAGCCCAACAACTAGTTCAACAGGCAGCCTCGTTGGAGGGTAATAATCAGCGAATGGTCGGTGAGAAGACATTGGCCGTTCATCGACTCGCTGCCCAGGGTCTTGAACCCCTAGCCATCGCTCAAGAACTAGGATTGGGCACCGGGGAGGTAACCCTCATCTTAGGTTTGCAGGAGCTCATGGAGGAAGGGTAGCCGCGAACCGGCAAATTCTGTTGATAAGGGCGATCCTTTGTGGTATACTACTTAGCGGTGTGACTACACACGTCCTCGGATGCGGCTGAGGGTGCCTGCGGGTCTCAGACGCAAGCGAAAAGGACGGAGGAACAACCAAACAGAGAGGAGGTGAACGAATGGCCATTATTACGATGAAACAGCTGTTAGAGGCCGGCGTTCACTTCGGGCATCAGACCAGACGTTGGAACCCTAAGATGAAGCCGTATATCTTTACGGAACGAAACGGGATCTACATCATTGACTTGCAGCAGACCGTTCGCAGTGTGGAAGAAGCCTATGGCTTCGTTCGGGATACCGTCCAAGAGGGAGGGACCCTGCTTTTTGTAGGTACCAAAAAGCAGGCCCAGGATACGGTTTACGAAGAAGCCACTCGTTGCGGCATGAGTTACGTCAACCAGCGATGGCTGGGTG
Source organism: Bacillota bacterium (assembly GCA_012799075.1). Classification (GTDB taxonomy): domain Bacteria; phylum Bacillota; class Limnochordia; order JAAZLZ01; family JAAZLZ01; genus JAAZLZ01. The sequence continues at coordinate 3,387 of JAAZLZ010000107.1, read as the reverse complement.
GCACCCTGACCAACTTCCGCACCATCCGGAGCCGGATTGAATACCTGAAACGACTGGAAGCCATGGAGGAAGACGGTTCTTTCCTCTCCCTCCCCAAAAAGGAAGTCATCGGCTTACGGAAAGAAAAGGAGAAGCTGGAGCGGTTCCTAGGCGGCATTAAGAACATGGACACCCTACCTTCAGCGGTCTTCGTTATCGATCCCCGCAAGGAAAGGATTGCCGTCGCCGAAGCACGAAAGCTGGGCATTCCCATCATCGCAATTGTTGATACCAACTGCGATCCCGATGAGATAGACCTGGTGATCCCTGGAAACGACGATGCCATCCGAGCGGTTAGACTGTTGACCAGCAAGATGGCCGATGCAGTCTTAGAAGGGCTGGAAGGATATCAAATGGCCGATGCCCCATCCGAAGAAGACATGGACATGGATGATGAAGCTTTCGATGTATGAACACCAGAGGGCTCAGGCCGGGGTCACCCCGAGCCCGGGCCCTTTTTGACAGTACGGTGAAAGGCAGGGAAATGTATGGAGATCACAGCCTCCATGGTGAAGGAACTACGGGAACGCACCGGCTCAGGCATGATGGACTGCAAAAGAGCCTTGATTGAGACTGAGGGAAACATAGAAGCCGCCATCGACTATCTACGAGAGCAGGGCTTGTCGGCCGCAGCGAAGAAGGCCGGTCGAATCGCCGCTGAAGGCATTGTAGACAGCTACATACACATGGGCGGCCGAATTGGAGTCTTGATTGAGGTCAACTGCGAAACGGATTTTGTGGCAAAAACGGAGCAGTTCCGCTCCTTTGTCCGGGACATGGCGATGCAGGTTGCAGCAAGCAGACCGGAGTATGTGATGCGAGACGAGGTGCCAGCGGACATCATTAGCAGAGAGCGGGAGGTTTATCGCGCCGCCGCCCTCCATGAAGGGAAGCCAGAGCGGATCGTGGACAAGATCGTCGACGGCCGTCTGGAGAAGTTCTTTAAGGACATCTGCCTTCTCGAACAGCCCTTCATCAAGGACCCGGACCGCTCGGTGGAACAGGTCCTCAAGGAAACCATCGCCCAGCTGGGGGAAAACATTTCTATCCGCCGGTTCACTCGCTATGAAATGGGTGAGGGACTGACCAAGAGACAAGATGACTTTGCTGAAGAAGTAATGTCCCAAATCAACAAGTAACTAGGCAGAGAAATGGGTGTTAACATGCCTCAACCCAAGTATCATCGGGTTATTCTTAAACTAAGCGGAGAGGCCCTGGCAGGAGAGCAGGGCTTCGGCATCAATTTGGATGTGGTCAACATGATCTCCGCTGAGATTCGGGAGGTCGTTGGTCAGGGGGTAGAGGTGGCTGTAGTCGTCGGGGGTGGGAACATTTGGCGGGGTGAAGCCGGTTCGGCCAAGGGCATGGACCGCACCACCGCCGATTACATGGGCATGTTAGCCACCACCATCAATGCTCTGGCACTGCAAGACTCCTTGGAGAAGCTGGGCGTGGAGACCAGGGTGCAAAGTGCCATCGAAATGCGCCAAATCGCAGAACCTTACATCCGCCGGAGGGCAGTGCGCCATTTGGAAAAGGGTCGGGTAGTCATTTTTGCCTCGGGGACTGGCAACCCCTATTTCTCCACTGATACGACGGCCGCCCTGCGGGCTGCCGAGATTGAAGCGGAGGTCATCTTGATGGCGAAGAGGGGGGTGGATGGGGTTTATGATTCCGACCCCCACATCAACCCCAGAGCGAAGAAGTACGCTCACCTGGATTACATCGAGGTCCTGAACAAGGGCCTCGGCGTGATGGATTCGACGGCCACATCCCTGTGTATGGACAATAGGATTCCTATCGTCGTCTTCAACTTCGATTTGCCGAACAACATCATGAGGGCAGTCATGGGAGAAGAGATCGGTACCATCGTGGGAGGAGGTGCCCCGAAGTGATTGAAGACCTTCTCATGGATACTGAGGAACGGATGCAGGGTGTCATTGAGGCCACCAAGAAGGAATTGGCCGCCGTCCGAACGGGACGGGCCAACCCGGCTTTACTAAACAAGGTGATTGTGGATTACTATGGAACACCTACGCCTCTGAATCAGCTGGCCACTATCACCGCGCCTGACGCGCGATTGTTGGTGGTGCAGCCATGGGACAAAAACTCCATCAAAGACGTGGAAAAAGCTATCATTAAGTCCGATCTTGGTTTGACTCCCAACGTTGATGGAAATATGATCCGATTACCAATTCCCCAGCTGACAGAGGAACGGCGGAAAGACCTAGTCAAGCTGATTCGAAAGGATGTCGAAGACAAACGAATCGCAATTCGCAATATCCGCCGAGATAGCAATGATAAGCTTAAGGCCTCGGAGAAAAACGGCGAGCTGCCGGAAGATGATTCCCGTCGAACTCAAGATGAAGTGCAGAAGCTGACGGATAAGTACATCGCAGAAGTGGACCGGCTGCTAGCGGCCAAGGAAGAGGAGATCTTGGAATTTTGAGCAGGGAACTATCCTGTGTGCTAGGACTGGAATTGGCCAAGGCCAAGACAATATTGACCGCCAGGGGTATGACCATCGAAGTTATGTTCACCAGCCCGCCCCAGAGGACCAGCTTGGGCGAAGAGGTTCGCGTAATTGGCCTGAGGGAAAGGCCCGATGGGGTTTTGCTAGTCTGTGCCCATTCTTGCCGGGGACCCTTTTGACCCCCTCACGCCCGAGGGGGTTAATTAGTCTAGACGAGGGAAGGGTTTGCCATGAATGACCCGACAATTCGATTCGATGCAGCCCTGAATCATCTAGGTGTGATCATGGATGGCAATGGGCGCTGGGCACAAAGAAAAGGCTTGCCCCGCTCTGCCGGTCATCAAGCGGGAGTCCAAGCCTTAAAGAGACTTGTGTCCTTAGCGGGGGAGTACAACATTAGGGTCATCACTGCTTTTGCCTTTTCCACGGAAAACTGGCAACGGCCCAGCAGTGAAGTCGCCTTCCTGATGAGTCTCTTGACCGAAACCATCACCAAGGAAATAGATGAGCTGGAAGAAAAGGGAGTCCGCCTACGCTTCATCGGCCGATTGCACGAGCTGCCCGAGGACCTAGTCCGTTCCCTTGACAGGGCCATGGCCCGGACCGCCGCTAACAAGAAGCTAATCCTCAATGTGGCCATCAACTACGGAGGCCGGGCGGAAATCGTGGATGCAGTACGTAAAGTCGCCGCCTTGGTTCAAACGGGCCAAGTTGCCATCAACGACATCGATCAAGAGTTGGTGGCCCAGCAGATGACCACAGGAGGACTACCTGATCCGGATCTGATCATCCGAACCGGCGGTGAGCGCCGCCTGAGCAATTTCCTGCTCTGGCAATCCGCCTACTCCGAGCTTTGGGTTACTTCCACTTATTGG
>JAAZLZ010000106.1 GCA_012799075.1 Bacillota bacterium | reverse complement strand
TCTGGCAGCCGATGACTTCTCGGGTTATGTCCGAACCAATGAAGCTTTTCACAAGATCTTGATCGAACTCTCCAAAAATGAACTGCTGATGGAGACCCTGCGGGGGATCTGGAACCAGATCCAGATGATCAATGTCACCTCGGCCCAGATTCCGGGAACGCCACGCCAGTCAGTGGCGGAGCATCTAAAGATCATTGAAGCACTGAAGGCCAGTGATGCAGCGGGAGCCAAACGCCTAATGCGGATGCATATAAGACGTCTCAGAAAAAGACTGGAGAAGGCTCTAAAAGACTGATTGATCAAGAAGGAGGGGCTGGAATTGGGAGAAGTGGTCGTATCTCCAAAATCATTGAAGGAGTTTACTACGGAGGTCCTTATTAAAGTAGGCATGCCGGCCGAGGATGCGGCACTGGTGGCGGACACCCTGGTGATGGCCGACGTTCGAGGGGTGTCTTCCCATGGAATTGTCAGGCTGCCCTTTTACGTAAATAAGATGAAGCTTGGAGGGACGAAGATTCGTCCCAAGATCCAAGTGGTCAAGGAAGGGCCCAGCTCGGCCTTGGTTGACGGCGGCCATGGGATGGGCCAGGTGGTGGCTAGCTTCGCCATGAACTTGGCCATCAAGAAGGCCAAAGAAACAGGGGTTTCCTTGGTAGGCGTCAAAGCCAGCGAACATTTTGGGGCCGCTGCTTATTACGCTTCGATGGCCGCCCGGCAGGACATGATTGGCATCGCCTGGTCCAACGGACCCCCAGTCATGGCCCCGTGGGGTGGACGGGCGGCGGCCATCGGCAACCAGCCCCTAGCCATTGTTGCGCCTACCAAGGGTGAACCCATGGCTTTGGACATGGCGATGAGCGTTGTTGCCGGTGGAAAGGTGCGCTTGGCTGCCAAAACAGGCCAGAAAATACCGAAGGACTGGATAGTCAATAAGCACGGTCGGGCAAGTGAAGACCCTAGCGACCTTCCGGAAGGCGCTCTGCTGCCCCTGGGCTACAAGGGATATGGGCTGGCGGTGATGGGGGAGGTCCTCTCCAGCGTCTTGACCGGCGCCGGCATCCTGAGCGAGGTCTGCAGCTGGCTGTTCAATCCGACGAAAGCGACTAATACGGGCCATGTGATGGCGGCTATCAACATCGCCCATTACATTCCCGTTGATGATTTCAAGGCCCGGATGGAGCAGATGAGGAATGAACTGGTCAACTGTCCCAAAGCCGAAGGGGTCGACCGGATTTATGTGCCGGGAGAAATCGAAAACGAGCGGGAGGCAGTCCGGAGTAAAGGATTTGCGGTGTCAGAGGCTGTCTTCGGCGATTTGCAGAAATTGGCTGCCGAATACGATGTAAAGATCGGCTTCGTCATCGATTAGAGAACCGCTTCATTTAGATAGATGAATGACAACAGGGAAGGGGGCAGGGAAAAACACAAGATCGTTGTCGAGCAAAGTCTGATATAGGAGGAAAATCAATAATGACACGTTTATCGAAGCTTGGTTGTGCGTTGCTCGCAGTAGTCTTGGTCTTGGGAGTCACCTTCGGAGCGTTCGCGTCGGACTGGCCCAGCAAGCCAATTACCATGGTGATCGGCTGGTCGGCCGGAGGCGGCAGCGACGTGACTGCGCGCCTAGTGTTCCCCTACGTGGAGAAGATCCTAGGTCAAAAGATCATCATTGTCAACAAGCCGGGTGCAGGCGGGGAAATCAGCTTCTCAGAGCTAGCCCGCTCCAAGCCCGACGGCTACTATTTTGC
>JAAZLZ010000105.1 GCA_012799075.1 Bacillota bacterium | reverse complement strand
TCGGAGGAAAAAGCCCGCCGCTGCCATTCAGTCGGCGGAGCGGGTCCTGAATTTGCTCGATATCCTGGCCCAGGAGGGGACAGAAATGTCCCTCACCCATATCAGTCAAAGGTTAGGGGTCCACATCAGCACCGCCCACCGCCTCGCGACAACGGCCATGTACTGCGGATATGTGGAGCAAAACCCGGAGACGGACAAATATCGTCTGGGCCTTAAGTGTCTCCACCTGGCCAATGCCCTATTGCACCAGCTGGACCTGCGGCGGATAGCCAGACCCTTCATGGAGAAGCTGGTGGAGGAGTCGGATGAAACGGTCAATATCTGCGTCCTTGATGATGGTGAGGTGGTCTACATCGACAAGGCGGAAGGTGCGGCTTCCCTGCGTCTTTTCTCCCGCATCGGCAAGCGGGCCCCGGCCCATGCCACCGCGGCAGGAAAGATTTTGCTGGCCCATTTAGCCCCAGGGGACGTTGAGGCTATCCTGAAGGAGCACGGGATGGATCCTTTGACTCCCCAGACCATCACTTCCCGTGATGAACTTTCCGCCCAGCTCCAGGAAATCCGCCGTTTGGATTATTCCCTGGATGATGAGGAATGCGAAGAGGGAGCCCGCTGCGTTGCGGCTCCCCTCTATGACCATACTCAACGGGTGATCGCGGCCCTTAGCATTTCCGGACCCGTTAGCCGCTTTTCGGTAGAGAACCTGCCCCGCTTGATCTCCCTGGTGCGGGAGTGCGCGGGGAAGATCTCCAAGCAGATGGGCTACGCGGGCTGAGTGCGGGCTAGTAAAGCCTGCCAGCGGTCTTCCACCTCTTGCTCCAGCTCTTTTAGAAGCCCTTCCCGGCCAGGCTGGAAGAGGTGCCTAAACCGTCCCTGCCTTCGCAGCCAATCGATATAGCTTTTTCGTTCCCGGGGCCGGTAGGTGAGTCGCCACTGGCCCCCTTCAACTTCGTAGAGGGGCCAAAAGCAACAGTCCACCGCATGCCGGACCACATCGATGGTGTCTTCGGAAGGGATGGCCCAGCTAAGCCGACAGGGAGCAAGGACATTGATGAAAGCAGGGCCCTTCACCGCAAGGGCCTTGCGAACTTTGCCAACCAGGTCCTTCCAATGGGCCACCGCGGCCTGGGCCACATAAGGGATGTTATGGGCGGCCATAATCCCGGTCAGATCCTTGCGGGCCTGGGGCTTGCCGTCTAGAACCCGGCCCGAAGGGGTGGTGGTGGTGCTGGCCCCCCTGGGAGTCGCCCCGGAGCGTTGGATCCCCGTATTGGCGTAGGCCTGATTGTCATAGCAGACATAAAGCATGTTATGGCCCCGCTCCATTGCCCCCGACAATGATTGCAGTCCGATGTCGTAGGTTCCCCCATCCCCCCCAAAGGCGATGAAATCAAACTCATCCTCCAGGCCCTTGCGGCTCAGGACCCGGTAGGCCGCCTCCACCCCGCTGATGGTGGCCGAGGCATTTTCAAAGGCATTATGAATGAGGGAGCAGCCCCATGAGGTGTAGGGGTAAATGGTGGTGGTCACTTCCAGGCAGCCGGTGGCCACCGCGGCTACGATGGGCCTTTCCGCGGCCTTCAGGACAAGCCGCACCGTTTGGGGAAAACCACAGCCCGCGCAGGCCCGGTGCCCGGCACTTAATAGTTCTCCTTTAGTTGCAAGCTCCTTCAACGTCGTCAACGGGATTTCCCCCTTCCCCGGTATTCATTGACGGCGCTCCGGTCCGTGTCGCTGACTGCCTCCGGCACCATGTCGATGGCATGGACCTTGCTGGGGCATTCCTTAGCGCAGATCCCGCAGCCTTTGCAGTGTTTGTAGTCAAAGCCCACCACCCGGCCGTCTTCCACGATCACCGCCATATCGGGGCAGAAAACCCAGCATAACAGGCAGTGGATGCACCGCTCGGGCAGGT
>JAAZLZ010000104.1 GCA_012799075.1 Bacillota bacterium | reverse complement strand
TTGCCCGCTTCGGCATCGATTTTTCGGCCATGACGGGCGTTGACATGACTTCCTTTGGGATACCCGTCCTGGGCAAGATCTACGGGGTCTGGAACCCCCAGGCCTTCGCCATGGTCTTCGGTCTTGGCGTCATCGTCTCCTTGCTGGCGAGCATCGTGCCCGCCTACTGGGCGGCGGACAAAGATCCCATCGAAGCGATCTATCATCGGGGGGGATAACATGCCATTTCTGACGAAGCTTGCCGTTAAGAACCTCTTTCGCCACCGGCTGCGGACCATTGTTTCCATCGTGGCGATTGCTTTTTCCGTCATGATCGTTGTTTTTGCCCGGGGTTATATAACGGGCATAATCGATTCCATCTCCGCCGATCATATCCAGTATGACTCGGGCCACATCAAGCTGGTCCATGAAGAGTACCTCTGGCAGGAACGTCTCCTGCCCCTGAATTACCCGGTGGACGGCTTAGGTGAGGGAGGGCTCGATGGGATGATGGCCAAGCTGACAGCCATCGATGATGTGGAGATGGTCATCCCCCGGCTTAAGTTCGGCGCCATGGTCAGCACCGGAGATGAGCTCATCACGATGAGCGGTTGGGGGGTAAACCCCGAGCAGGAGCTGGCCTTTACCAATATCGAGGATTACTTGGTCGAAGGGCGAATGGTCCAGCCCGGCGAGCTGGAAGTTGTCATGGGAACCAAGCTCCTGGAGAAAACGGGCCGCCGGGTCGGGGATAAGGTGACCATCGTTTTTAATACCGCGTTCAATTCTTTAAATGGGGTCACCTTCCGCATCGTGGGCCGACTGCAAAGCGGGCTTAAGCTCCTCAATGAAGTAGTCTTTTTCCTGCCCCTCGATGAGGCCCAGCGACTCCTTTACATGGATGGTCAAGCCACCGAATTGCTGCTGGTGACATCGGATGTAACCAAGATCGACCAGGTGCTGCCCAAGGTAAAGGCACTGCTTCAAGGCAGCAGCTATCAGGCTTTAAGTTATCGGGAAACCAGCGACCTTATCCCCTACATGGACATAGCCGAAGTGATCTATAATCAGGTGTATATCTTCCTGGTGCTGCTATCCTGTGTGGTCGTTGTCAACACCATGATCATGATCGTAACGGAAAGAACCAAGGAGATCGGCATGATGTCGGCGATGGGGCTAGAGAGCAAGGGCATCATGCAGCTGTTTTTAATTGAAGGCGGCATCATGGGCATCGTCGGCAGTCTGATTGGCGCCGTTGCAGGTTCGCTGATAACCGGCTATTTCGCCGAGGCGGGCCTTGACTTCACCGAGGCCCTGGAGGGGGTTAGCGCCGATATTGTGTTCAGCTCCATCATCTATCCGGCCTCCTCCGTTGGCAATACGGTGTTTGCCTTTGCTTTGGGGGTGTTGATCGTCACCCTCGCCTGCCTGATCCCCGCCCGCCGGGCGGCCGGCTTAGAACCAACAGAAGCCATGCGGCAGGGCTGAAAGAGAGGAGTTGCCAAATGAAAAGGCTAATTGGATTGTCCGTCTGTCTGCTTATGCTGTTTCACGCCCAAGCAGCCCTTGGCAGCGGCCTGACGGCCGATGAGATCATCAAACGAAGGGACCATAATGAATATGTAACCACCGCGAAAGCAGAGTCAGAGATGCTCATCGTCAACGTCAATCGAAAAATGACCAAAACCATGGTCTCCTACGCCGATGAAGATAATGCCTTGGTGATCTTCACCAATCCCCGGGATCGGGGGACCAAGTTCCTAAAGAGGGACGATGACCTGTGGATGTTCTTCCCCGATGCGGAGGAGATGATCAAGATATCAGGTCATATGCTAAACCAAGGCATGATGGGCAGCGATTTTTCCTATCAAGACATCATGGAGTCCGACAAGCTGACGGACCTATATGACTTTAAGCTCCTTGGAGAAGAAGAGCTTGACGGTCGGCCCTGTTACGTGCTGGAGGGGATTGCCGCCCAGGGCAAGGAGGTCTCTTATTTGCGCCGGAAGTCCTGGGTGGACAAGGAGAAGTTCATCGGTTGGAAAGAGGAGCTCTATGCCCGGAGCGGACGGCTGCTGAAGGTCATGGAGACTAAGCGCATCGAACAGATTGGGGAGCGGTGGTACCCGATGGAAGCGGTGATGGAAGATAAGCTGAGGAAGAATACCCGAACTGAGTTCATCATCAAATCCATCGAGTTCGACCCGGAAATCCCCGCGGGCACCTTTACCCTGGAGAATCTGCGTTAGGGGTTGTCATCGATGGATAAGCTGTTGATACTGGCTTTGGTACTAGGCCTTGCCTTGTCCCCGCCCGTGCAGGCCCTGGAGATCGGCGGCCAGGCCGCCCTTCTCTGGTCCGGATCCCTTCAGGATAATGACTTTGACAGTGAGCTAACCGAGTCTTTAGACCTGGAGATCTTTTTCCCCAGGGTCAACAACTTGGAGCTCCGCTATGGATTCCTCCTCACCAGGCCCTTGCAGGGTCTGCTCGCCGACAAGGAAGGATCGTACTTTGCCAAAAAGCTTTATCTTAAACACCGATCAAAGCTCTTTCACCTTACGGTCGGGCGGCAGCCGGTTTCCTGGTCCTTCGGCTCCCTCATTAATCCCGTCGATTTCACCTTGGGGGCCGAGACCCTAGATACGGAGCAACAGAGCAAGTATACAGATGCCGTGGAAGTCTACATCCCCGTCAATTGGAACTCGAGTCTGGCCCTGGTCCTGTCCTTTCCCGACGGATTTATCGATGAGCCCGACCGGATGAAGTGGGGCATCCGGGGCAGAACGGGCATGGGGGGTTACGATGTGACCCTAAACTACGTCCATGAAGCAGGCGATGCCTACCCCTTGATTCCCCGGCAAAGACTGGGCCTTGCGCTAAAAGGGGATGTGGGAAGCTTAGGGGTCTATGGAGCCTTCGGCCTTTATTTCGACCAGGACGTGGACAGCAGCCGAAGCTATCTGGCCGGCGTCGATTATAGCTATAATCTCGATTACGATGCCAAGATAACCATGCAGCTGGAGTATTTGGGGATTGAACCAGATTCTATGGAGGCAAGCATGAGAACGGGTTTACTAAAAATGGACAGCTCCGATGACCGGTTGGACCTCTTAATCGGACGCATCACCTATCCCATCGATTACTTTGCCTCCCTCTCCCTGGTGACAATGGTTAGTCTAGACGATGGCAGTGTGATCGTCGGCCCCATTTATCAAAATACGCTGCCGGGCAATATTGACCTTAATGTTGGCGCGACTGCTTTCCTGGGAAGGGACGGCGCCCTGTTTGCGCCGGATCCGTTGCGGGCAATCGTGTCCATCGACCTTAGTTATCCTTTCTAGTGATCGAAGGGGCCCCATCAAGGGGCCCCTTCCATGCATTATTCAATCGATGATTTCGCATCCCCTTTGGCGGAGGGTCTTGTCAACCCAGGAACGATCGATGGTTCCCTCTTCGATCTGCTTCATCATCTCCGCTTCCTTCGCCATGATCTCCTTGGTGAGCTTGGCGACTGTTTCCGCCTCCAGCCGAGGCACCACCACTACCCCATCATCATCGCCAAGGATGATGTCGCCGGGATTGACCGGGACCCCGCCGCAGTTGACCGGCACGTTGACTTCCCCTAGACCATCCTTGTCGCCGCCGGCAGCAATGACGGCCCTGGTGAACACCGGAAACCCAAGCTCCCTGATGTCGTAGCTATCCCGGACCCCGCCATCCATGACCAAACCAGCCAGTTTCTTCTTCATAGCCATCTTGGTCATTATCTCTCCCCAAAGACCGTTTAAGGGGCTCTCCTGGGCATCGACGACTAGAACGTCTCCTTCCTGGGCAAGGTCAAGGGCTTTGTGCAGCATCAAGTTGTCCCCTGGGCGCACCCTGACGGTGACCGCGGGGCCCGCCATTTTGACTCCAGGCTTATTAATCGACTTAATCTGATAGTCCATGACGCGAAAACGTCCCATGGCATCGCCCACATTGGCCACGCCAAAGCCCTTAAAGACGGCAACCAATTCTTGTGGGGGCCTTTCGATCCTTTGGAAGACCCTAAACCCGATGTTCGACATACTGACCACACCTTTCCCTGTTAGAATTGTTCTTTGATCATTGCTGCATATTCCGCAGCCCCTCCAGGGTCGTTTCCCAGGCCCGCAAGATATGCTCCTCCATCTTGCGCCCCGCTTCAGCGGCTTGACGCCTGCTGGCCAATTCGAAAAGCTCGATATGCTCTTTGGCCGAAGCCAAGGACCGGTTCCGCTGACTATAGGCCAGGTAGGCAAACCGATTGACCTTAGCTTGAAAGCCATCAAGGATCTTGATGCACGTCTTATTCCCATATATTTCATACAGGGTTTGGTGGAACAGGTCTCCCAGCTTAATTTGTTCGATGATGGCATCCTTCTCTTCGCCAGGGTCAGCAAGATACTCTCGGATGCGATCGGTCACCTCCCGGAGCCGCTCCATCCCCTGCCCATCAATCCTTAGGGCCACCGCCCTGATGATCCTAACCTCCAAGGCGATGCGAACATCGTAGATTTCCCTGATCTCCCCCTCGGAGATTTCAGCTACCCTTACTCCCCCGCTGCGGACCCTGTCTAAGAGGCCCTCGGCTTCCAACCTGCGGATGGCCTGCCGTAGTGGGGTCCTGCTTACCTGAAGCATGTCTGCTATCTTCTTTTCGACGATTCTTTCCCCCGGCTCCAGCTCTCCCTTGATAATCGCCTGTTTTAGAACCTCATAGACGATATCCATCATCGATCTAGGCTCCGTCGTCACCCAATCCATAGCAACACCTCGGAATCTAGCCTGCGATTTCTGGATCCCGGGATCCCAGGATCCAATTGCCTGTTTCTACAAAATATGGTCTTTTCCTGCTTTCCAGCCAAACTAGTGGCGACTCCCGGGTCGAGGCCGCTCGGTTCGCTTAAACATCCGTAATCGACAAACTGCCATCCCCTACTCCTTTAGGGGCTGAAGAGAGCCTCAAAGGATTGCCGCCGACGATCTAAGGGACCTTAAGAATGGTAAGTCCGACCTTAACTATTTTAAGTGTCCCATTGACAACATCAAGATCTTTGAGTACAATCACGCTGAAGGCAACTGATCAAGTGATGA
>JAAZLZ010000103.1 GCA_012799075.1 Bacillota bacterium | reverse complement strand
TCCCATACCCTCGAGGCTCGCCTGCATTCTCCGCTAAGCAACCTGCCTTCCCGTACAACTTGAAAACGGCCCAGGGTTGCAATTTTCAGCCTTCGGTCTTGCCGGTCATCTTGGAGCATAATCAATACCCCCTGCAAGACTAACCAAAGTCACTCCAAAGTCGTATGTTAAACTTATCACAGTTTTCCCAATGTTGCAACAAAGAAGCGTGGCAGGCTGCTGCTTTGTCAGGCGATATCGACAGTAATCACCCTGAACCTCTGCTACCTTGGGGCATCGGTCGCCCCTCGTCCGAACCCAACCGCCCCTCTTAGTTTTATTTTATTACCTTTTTCACAATGTGGCAATCACTAGATCGATGCCTCTGCACCCAGGTGAAGGGATGGCCCCAAACCGCGGCGATGGTAGGAAATGCGGCAAGATGTAATCAACCAATCGGAAAGTACTTTCCAACTACCTCTTCTGTCTTCTCCTTCCCGACCCGAATCGCTTCTTCGATGTCCAACTCCCAGTACTCAGGCCTGAAAAGCTCCACCGATGCCATCTCATGGTAGCCAATGTCCCGAAGGGTGCTGAGGATGGCATCTAAGTCAATTGCTCCCTCCCCGGGCCAGAGCCTCTTGTCATCCCGAAGGGCCCCGATGGGAAGGTCTTCGGCATCGTCGATGTGGAAGATGAAGATTCTGTCCGGATCCGCGGCCTTAAGGTCCTGTAGGCGGGAACCCATTGCATGGAAGTGAAAACAGTCCAGGACCAGCCCCACGTTGTCCCGGTCGACGGCCTTGACGATCTCGTAAGCCTGGCCAAAGGTGTTGACGGCGCAATTAGGATAACCCACGAACTCATAAGCAAGCTTTGTATTGTACTTCTCAGCAAAGGCTCCCAGGTCCCTGAGGACACGAACGGACTCATCCTTGATTTCGGTCTTGGTGTAGTCGCCAATATCAAAGCTTGGCACCACCACGATCTTTTTGCAGTTGATCTGATCCCCCACCTCACAGAGGAACTTCAGGTCTTCCTTGATTTGCCCGTAGGCAGTCCCATCACGAAAGATTATGCCTTCAAGGGCATTGAATGCAAAGGGCCTGAGGCGGCTGGTTTTGAAGAAGTCGGCCAGGTCCCGGACAGTATGGGTCCTGAGGTAGTCCCGGAGCTTATCAAGCCGGATTTCAATGAGATCATAACCTATCTTTTCAGACAGGATCAAGTCCATCTCCAGGTTGGACTTCTTCATGGTCGTTGCCTGGTTGAAGCAGATCTTCATGTTGACACCCCCGATTCTAGTCTACTTCCCTGATCTTCACCGGCCTGTTTTGCTTTAGGGATTCCTTCGCGGCAACGGCGATCAGGGCGGCTTTTAAGCCGTCCTCCCCGTCGACGGGAGGATCGGCATCGTTGATTACAGCATCGATGAACTCCATCATCTCGAGGATGAAAGACTCCTTATACCTCTCCAGGAAGAAGTACTTTGGCTTCTCGCTGATTACGCCTTCCCCGGTACTGAGGATGGCTGAAGAGGGAGTGTCATTGAGGTTGAGGACGCTGCCCTTGGAGCCAAAGACTTCAACCCGTTGATCATAACCATAGGTCGCTCGCCGACTGTTGTTGATGAGCCCTATGGCCCCGCTTGCGAACTTTAGGGTGATAGTGGCTGTATCGATATCGCCGGCCCGCCCGATGGCCGGATCGATCAAGACATCGCCTAGGGCATAGACTTCCTCAACTTCACTGCTCGAGAGGAACCTGGCCATGTCAAAATCATGGATGGTCATGTCAAGGAAGAGCCCTCCGGAGACCTTAATGTATTCCATGGGAGGGGGGGAGGGGTCCCTGGATGTGATCTGGATGATGTGGGGATCGCCGATCTTTCCCTCGGCGACCAGATCGCGGACCTTCCGGTGGTTATGGTCAAACCTTCTGTTGAAGCCCACCTGAAGCTTGACGCCCCTTTGCTCCACCACCGCTAAGGCAGCTTTGATCCGGTCGATGGATAGGTCGATGGGCTTTTCACAGAAGATATGCTTGTTGGTGTTGGCTGCTTCGATGATGAAAGCCGCGTGGGTGTCGGTTGATGAGCAAATCAGGACTGCATCGATGTTTTCATCCTCCAGGACTTCCCGGTAATCGGCAGTCACCCGGGGAATATCGAAGTCTTTTGCCCAGGCTTGGACTTGATCAGGGTAGAGGTCGGCAATAATTTGGATCTTGGCCTTTGGGATGTGGCGGATGATGTTCTCCGCGTGGAGCCTCCCTATCCGGCCGGCTCCAATGATGCCCAAATTGACTCCTGCCATGGCTGCGCCTCCTTTAGTGCTTTCTCCGGGCCCGCATGTCGATTAACACCGCGGCAACGATGATGACCCCCTTCAGCACCATCTGCAGATAGGGCGATACGTTCAAGAGCACCAATCCATTGTTGAGGACGCCGATGATCAACGCCCCGATGATGGTGCCGGGGATCGTCCCGATCCCCCCCAAGAGGCTTGTGCCGCCGATGACCGCGGAGGCGATGGCATCGAGGTTGTAGTTCTCCCCCGCGGTGGGCTGGCCGGCGCTGAGCCGAGAGGCCAAGATCACCCCCGACAGGGCTGCGAGGGTCCCGGCATAGGTGTAGACCAACACCAAGTACTTCTTGACATCGATGCCGGACACGATCGCGGCTTGCTCATTGCCGCCGATGGCATAGACGTATTTCCCGAACTTGGTATGCTTCAGCAGGATGTGGGAGATGATGCCGACCACCACCATGATGTAGATGGGGATGGGTATCCCCAAAACATATCCGCCGCCGATCAATTGAAAGGACGGGGACAGTCCCGTGATGGGCTTGCCATCGCTGTAGATGAGGGCCAGGCCCCTTGCACCCACCAGCATGCCCAGGGTTGATATAAAAGGAGGGATTTCGCCGTAGGCCGCGATGGCCCCATTGATGAAGCCGGCAACGGCACCGACAAGGAGGCCCGCGAGAATAGCCAGCCCCAAGGGATGAGCGCCTCGGCCGAAACTAGCGGCAACTACCCCCGCCAAGGCCAGGACGGAGCTTGAGCTAAGGTCGATCCCGGTGGTGATGATGCACATGGTCACACCCATGCCGATGATTGCGATCAGGGATATCTGTCTGACCACGTTGAGCAGGTTCCTGACCTGGAGGAAATAGGGGGACAATATGGAAAGCACAACGATCATGCCTAGGAGGATCAGCACCGTCTGAAAGCTTCTGACGTTGGTTCCGATAAGATGGCCCCAGTTGAGGCCTTTCCTTTCACCAGCAGCAGTCTTGGTCATTTTCCATCTCCCCATTTTTCAAATTGCCCGAGCCATGCCCGTTGCCAGCCTCATGATCTTCTCCTGGGTGGCTTCTTCTCGGGTCAACTCCCCTGTTATCCGTCCCTCGTGCATGACGACGATCCGATCGCTCATCCCCAGTATTTCAGGCAGCTCTGAGGAAATCATGATGATGGCTCTGCCTTGCTTGGCCAGGTTGGCCATCAACCGATGGATCTCGGCTTTTGCGCCCACATCAATTCCCCGGGTGGGCTCATCGAGGATGAGCATATCTGCGTTAAGCAGCAGCCAGCGGGCAATGAGCACTTTTTGCTGGTTGCCGCCGCTTAGCTTGTCGGCGATTTGATCTAGGCCCGGCGTCTTGATCCGCAGCAGATCGACCATGGCGCTGCAGTCGTCCTCGATGGCCTTTTGGCTGACAAGACCGGCCTTGATGTAGGAGCTGAGATTGGCGATGGCCATGTTGTCATCAACAGCCAGCGGCAAGAACAACCCTGTGCCCCGGTCCTCCGTCAAGAACCCCATCCGGTGATTGACCGCATCCCTGGGGGAGTTGATCTCAACTTTGATGTTGTTGATGTACACATCGCCCCTATCCCGGGGATTGATGCCAAACAGGCTCTCCATGACTTCCGTCCGGCCCGCGCCCATCAAGCCGGCGATGCCAAGAATCTCGCCCTTCCGCACATAAAGATCGATGTCTTGGAAGCGATTCCCACTGCAAAAGCCCTTGATCTCCAGGGCGACTTCCCCAATCCTTGCCTCTTCCTTGGGAAATAGATGTTTGAGCTCCCTGCCGACCATCATTTCAATGAGTCTTTCCTTGGTCGTATCGACGGCGGCGACGGTGCCGATCAAGACCCCATCCCGCAAGACGGTGATTTCATCGGCTATCTGCAGGATTTCATCCAGCCTGTGGGAGATATAGATGATGGCAACGCCTTCTTCCTTGAGCCACCCAATAATCTTGAATAAGTGCTCAACTTCCTTTTCCGTGATCGCAGAGGTGGGTTCATCCATGATGACCAGCTTTGAATCCCAGGAGATGGCTTTGGCGATCTCCACCATCTGGGTGTAGGCGGTGGACAGATCCCTCATTTTCTTCTTCGGGTCAATGTCGATCTCCAGCTGGGCCAACATTTCGGCAGTCCTCTTCTCCATTTCCCGGTCGTTGACCAGACCGAACCGGCCAATCAACTCCCTGCCCAGAAAAATGTTCTCGGCAACGGTCATGTGGGGCACCGGACTTAGCTCCTGGTGAATCATGGAGATCCCGGCGCTGATCGAATCATAAATCGTCCGGAACTCTACTTGGCCGCCATTAAATCTAATGGTTCCTGCATCAGCCTTATAAAGACCGATCAGCACCTTCATCAAGGTTGACTTGCCCGCGCCGTTTTCGCCCACCAAGGCGTGGACGGTGCCCTTTCTCACCCGAAGGTCCACATTGTCCAGGGCTTGGACGCCAGGAAAAGCCTTCGTTATCCCCACCATTTCCAGCAGATAGTCCTGCCCCATCTTCTCACCCCTTTTGAAAAGCATGGGTGGATACAAGGCTTCTTGTATCCACCGACCGTATGGAAAGCTACTTACTTGTACCTGGCTTCGTATTCATCCGCCTGGTCTTTGGTGACCAATTCATAGGGAATCATGACTTCCTTCGGCACCGACTCGCCCCGGACCACCTTGACGGCCGTATCGATTGAAGCTCTCCCCTGCCCCTTTGCATCCTGGAAAACGGTAAAGGCCAGCTTGCCTGCCCTGACAAACTCCAAAGCCTCGGGAGTGGCATCGATCCCGGCAATCAACAGCTTGTCGGCAACCCCGGCATCCTCTGCGGCGATCAAGGCACCAATGGCCATTTCATCGTTATGGGCCACAACGGCATCGATCTTAAGATCCGCCTGGAGCCAGTTTTCCATCACCGCCATGCCTTTGTCCCTGTACCAGTCGGCTGGCTGGTCGGCCACGATCTTGATGTCCGGGTAGTTGGCTAGGATGTTCATGATCCCCTGCTGCCTCAGGATTTGCGGCTCATGCCCCATGCCGCCCTCTAAGATAACGATGTTGCCCTTCCCGCCCAAAAGCTTCGCCATTTGCTGCATCAGGATTTCCCCTGATTCGACGCTGTCGGATCCCGCGTAGGAAACAGCCACTTCCTGGTTCTCGAGCTTCCGGTTGACGCTGATGACCGGGATGCCCGCATCCACCGCCTGTTGAACCATGGGTACGGAGGCCTTGGCATCAACGGGCATGACGACAATGGCATCTGCTCGTCTGACGATAAGGTTTTCCATCTGGTTCATCTGGGTGTTGGCATCGTATTTGGCATCCTGATAGACAAACTCGATGTCCGGGTACTTGGCGGCTGCTTCTTTCATGCCTTCCATCATGTAGACTTGGAACTGATCGCTGAAGTCGCAAATCAACACCCCAATGGTCTTTTTCCCGGCTGCCCCCACCACCGATGAAGCTGCCAACAACAAGATGACCGTCAACACAAGCCCTCGTTTAATCTTCACCAAGCTCTCCCCCTCATTTATATAATCTCTACCCCATCGGGGTAGAAAACTAAAGCCCCAGCTCCTCTCTAGCGATTTGCACCCATCTTTTCACGTTCTCCGGGTTGCCGCCGATGGTGTGGTTGTCTTTCATGATGACCTCCAAGCACGTGTTTGGGGCAACCCTCTTTATAATTTTGAATTCTTCCCTGACAGCTTCTTCGTTTAAGGCCGGTGCGGCCAGGTTAGCGGGATTGGCCTTCATTGAGCATATGTAGTCTTTCCCCAGCTTCTCGGCCATGAGCTCCTTGTTGGACCAAGGGGAGACCGAAACCCGCCTCAGGTTGGCTGCCTCCTTGACGATGTCGAATCGATCATCCATCGGTTCACAGCAGCCGTAGCAGACAAGGCCAAACCTTTCCAGCAAAGACTTTTGATAAGGGAAAATGAATTCCTTGAACATCTCGGGAGATAGACCAACCGTCGCCTGGCTTTCCCCTAGCCCCCAAAGGTCTTTGGTGGTCACCCGGCCGTCGAAGTCCACCCTGGGGAGCTCCCTGGTAAAGCCCATGCCCCCTGAGCCGACAAAGGAGCCATCATTGTTTAAACAAAGGAGGCTCCTCTCTTCTAACAGGTCCAGCCGTTCCATGGCGCCCTGAAGGAGCAGCTCCATGAGTCTATGGACTCCCTCGGGCTCATCGTAGAAGTCATACATTAACCGTTCCAGTCCCCGCAGAAACAACAGGTCGTCGGTCAACCCCACCGACCAAAACCAGACTGTATGGAGCCTTACCTCCAGGACGTCGGCAAAGATCTCCCTGCTCTTATCCAGCAAGATCGATGTTGTCCCATAGTCTATCTCCAGGCTGGGCTTAACAATGCTTTGTAATTGGCTATACTCCTCCAGGACCGTCTCGATGCGATAGGAGCCGCCGTCTTCCCGGGCTTTCTTTTCCGTCTGGCGTCCTTCGGCTCCGGCGACTCGCCAAGGCCTTTCGGTGTATACGCAAGGCAGGTTGAAGTAGGGTTCAACGACGAAATCATCGTTCATTTCGTCGCCCCAGAAGATGTGCTTCCTCAGCTGGCATTCCCAGATCCGGGCGATGCTGTTTTGGCACTTAATATCCTCAGGCCTGATTATCTCATTCCAGCCGTTTTCTGGATCGGCCAGGATGACAGGCCTTGTCCCCTCCAGGCTGTTATGCTTCATCCAGAGCTTTCGTTTCTCTTTCATGATCGGCCTGGCCGCGATCTTTGCGACCTGTTTGCCTAGGTCCCGGAGGATCCTTTGATCTTCCTTTGGAAATACCGCATCCGAATAATCGGCATGGTGATGGTTGACGCGGAAATTGAGATGTTCAAACATAGCTGCCCCCTCGCTGCCCAGGCGTCCTCGGAGGGTCGCCGTTAAGCCAAGGCGCGCCCTCCTCTACTCCATCACACACGTAATCTTGCAATCCGTTCGGTTGGTCCTAAGCTCAACGATATGGCGGGGGACCTGATCAAAGGTGATTTTCTTTGTGATCATCGGCGTCATGTCCATGCCCGCAGCCATGCTCTCGATGACCCGGGAGAAGGTTCCATGGCCTGAATGGCCCTGGGCGCCTACTAGCTGGGCCCTTCGTACTTGCAGGACTTCGCCTGTGACCGGAAGCTTGGCATCGGCCCGAGCAACGACCACCACCGTGCTATTTAGGGTTCTCCCTTGCCAGATGACTTGTTCAATCCCCGGGTAGACCACCGTCGGCAGCCCCGTCGCTTCTAGATACAGGGCAGCTCCCCAGCCTTCGGTGATTTCCAGGACTCGCTCGACGAAGTCTTCTTTGGTCGGATCGATGACGTGGTCGGCCCCCAGTTTTCGCGCTAGGTTGGCCCTTTCCGCAACGGGCTCAGACAGAATGACCTTGGCCGCGCCCTGCCGCTTCAGCACCGCGCACGCGGCAATCCCGATGGGGCCGCCGCCGCAGATGACCACATTGTCCCCGGGCCGGATGCCGCCGCCCCGTTCGATAACCGCATTGTAAGCGACACTGGTCGGCTCCACCAGGCTTCCGGCCAAGAAAAGATCATCGCCCCGGTAGACTCTCTTAAGGGGCTCTAAGCTCCAAACAACCCGGGAGTGGACGACGACATACTTTGTAAATGCTCCATGGACATTAAAGCCCAGCTCATCCAGCTGCTCGCAATGGTTGGGGTAGCCGTCCGCGCAGGGTTTGCACTGGCCGCACCAGAGCATCTCCTCGGCCGTGACGGCCTCCCCCTCTGCAAAGGGCTTGTTTGTCCTCTTGCTGACTGCTTCCTTTCCAACTTTGACCACCACGCCGGAAAACTCATGTCCCAAAATGGCGGGAAAGCCCGTCAGCCCAGGGTACAAGATGTAGCCATCGGAATCGGCCTCAGCCATATGTACATCACTGCCGCAAATGCCGCAAGCCTTAACTTCAATGACTACTTCCTCGGGCCCGGGCTCCGGGACATCGTATTCCCGGATTTCCAACCGGGGGTTTTTCCATGCCTTGCTTCCCTGATAAGTCTGTATGCCTTCGATGTCCTTGTGGCCAAGGGTAAATCCCGCCTTAGGCTTCCAGTCGGCCGCCAGAGTGACTCCAGCCATCTTGTCTGTCAACTAGGCTCACTCCTTGCAGAGAAAAAATCCTTTCGTAAACGTTTACGATTTGTCTTAATAGTATATCTAACTAATCGGCTTGTCAAGATTATTTACTGTATTATGATAACTCTGCCTGTGGGGATATTCTCTAACTGGTTTTACGAACGACCAGCTTAGGTCTTAGTATGATTCTTTCTTTTGCAGGGCCGTCTTCCTTGTTCATCTGAAGAAGTTTTTGAAAAGCGAGGCGGCCCATCTGGAACTTGGGCTGGGCGATGGTGGTCAGTTCAATTTCCGGCAGGGAAGCAAACTGAATGTCGTCAAACCCGACAACGGCCACGTCCTGGGGAATGGCCAGCCCCTCCTCTTTGACGGCCTGAAGGACTCCCAGGGCCGTTAGATCGTTGGCCGCGAAGATGGCGGTAGGGCGCTCTTCAAGGCGGAGCAGCTCCTTGGTGACGGCCAGCCCCCCTTCCCGGCGGAAATCGCCTTTCCTGATGCAATCCCATTCCAGTCCGATTCCCCAACTTTCCAGGGCCTTCCTGTAGCCAAGGAAGCGTTCGTTGTTGGTGGCAACGTCTTGGACGCCCCCGACGAAGCCTATTTGGCGATGGCCTTTTTTCAGCAGGTGTTCAACGGCCATTTGGGCTCCCCGGACATTGTCGATGATGATGGAAACGCTGTTTGGATGACTGATGACGCCGCTGATGAAGACGGCCTTGCAGCCGGCATCGAGGATCTTGAGCAAGTGGGTCAGCTGATCAGAGCTAGGCGCGACGATGAAGCCGTCCACCTGTTTTTGCATCAAAGCATGTAGGTGCTCCTCTTCCCGCTCGCTGCTCCAGTCGGTATTACACAGAAAGACGCTGTATCCGCTTTCACTGGCAGCTTCTTCAACACCCCTGGCAACCTCAGGGAAAAAAGGGTTGGTGATATCAGGGAGCACCAGACCGATGGTCCTTGTCTCCTTGGTCACTAAGCCCCTGGCAATAGCATTAGGGCGGTAGCCCATTTCCTTGGCAAGGTGCAGGACCTTCTCCCGGGTTGCCTTGCTAACCTCGGGATGGTTGTTTAAGGCTCTCGACACCGTCGCATAAGAAACGCCGGCCCGAAGGGCAATATCCTTAATGGTTGGACTCAAGTCCATCACCTCAATGTCTGTAAACGTTTACGCTCCTATTGTACATCATCGAGGGCGAAGAATAAAGAAGGGTGACAGGCGGTACCCGACTAAATGCTTGCAAAATACTACCAATTATGATTTAATCAATCTAGCAGGTTGGTCCACCAAGGATAGATCATGCCGGATCGATGCAGGCATCCTCACAACAAGACTTCTCGCCAGGAATCGATGACGACCGAATATCTAAAAGGCAGGTGGAAGGCAATTCCTCGGCGGAGCAACAACTCCGTGGAGCTGCTTTGCCGTTTTGTATGGCAGACGACATAATCGCGAGAATCCTTCGTGAAGATAAGGTGCCTGCGGAATTGACCCGGAGAAGCTCCAATCAGGGCATGGCGGTCGTTGACTCGTTGATTTTGGGCCACAGGGACGATGAAATTGTAAGTGCCGATTGGCTGCGCAAACTGAAGCCCGCGCTGGAGAAAGCCGCTGATTTCAGTTGTACAGCAGCCAAGTACTCCGTCTTGGTCCCGACAGGCTGGTTCGGTCTTACCCGGGGAATGATGGCGCCGGACCTAGACATCAGATACCTGGGAATCGGGCGTCACCGCTTCTTTCTTTTCCACAGCTCCATAGGCCTTTTCATACTGCGGAAATTGTATTTGGAGTGGTTGAAGTCGACGGAGGAAGCAAGCGACTACTGGGTTTTCCGGAACGCCAGGAAGGCAGCGGGAGCATTACTGGGGTCCCTCGCATTGGGGGTGGGAATTCACCTTGCCATCGATGTGTTTCAGCCTAAAGCCGTCATTTTCCCCTTCATCGGCTCCCTAGTCAAGGGCACCTTGGTCGATGACAGGGTTTGGTTGATGGGAAACTCCCTCTGGGCATTTCAAATTTCCCATGACATATTTTCCCTCGTCCTGGCGGAAGAGATGGATGCGGCCAAAGCCTTCGCAAGCCGATACTTCGATGGAATGACCTCTGAGCTTCTTCAAACCGGGCGGTGAGCGGAAATGCTTTTCATGGTAGGCCTTGAGCTCCTTTCCCCAGAGGAAAAAATAGCCCTCTTGAGCCAGCTGAACGCTGTCACTAGCCTCAATGTGTTCAATCAAGGGCTGCAGAAAGGATTCAAGACGCTTGGGGATGGGGTGGCTAGCATCACCACATGGCTGGTTGGCCGAGCTTCTCCCCGGACTGGGGAATTGATGCGACAGACGAAGGATGCCTTAAGCCGGGATGTGGATGTTATCAATCGAGCCGTTGACAATGAAGCAATGCGCCTGTCCCGATTGCATCCAAGAACTGTATCTCGTCAACTGTACCGTAAGGTAAGAGCCCTGGCCCAGGTGGATGCCAGCGCGACTCGGGATCAAATTGCGGCAGCGCTGATTAATCGAGCGGCTGTCAATCTGGGGATGGACGTTCATCTCTATCCCGATGCCATTTCCTTGGAGAATGCAGTATTTGAAGCAATTATCAAGGAACAAATGGAAGCCCTAAAGGCCCGATTGGCCGGAGCATCCGCAAAGGAAATAGCAGATCTTGAGGAAATCCTCGGGCAAGAGCTGGCAAAGCTCTCCGAGGCCGATCGAAAGGCAATCAGGGAAGTTATCGGGGTTGACGAGATATCCGCTAGGACATTCATCAACTTCCTTCATTCCACTTCAGCCCTCATCGCCGCGCAAACGCTGATCGGCGGTTTTGGGTTTGGTTCGTTTCTATTCCTGACTACGGCCATCAAAGCCTTCAGCCTGCTAATCGGAGTCACCTTTCCCTTCAGCGTCTACATGGCCGCAACCTCCACTTTAGCCTTTCTGCTTTCCGCTCCCTTCTTGGCTATCTCAGCAACGTTTCTTGGGGGCTATGTCCTTAGGAAAACAAGCACCAGGCTCGATGATGAATTGGCTAAGATGATCATCCAGGTCGGCAGAGTCAAGCTGCTGGCTAACAAGACTGAGGCCGAACAGAAAGGCGGCCCGCAACCGGGCCGCCTTTCTTCTTAGAACTGCACCTTTGGAACTTCTTTAGCGCTTTCAGCAGCTTCGAAGTAGGGCCGGGCTTGTTTGCCGAACAAGCCCGCGACGATCATCGTCGGGAAGCGGCGGACGGTGCGATTCCAATTCTCAACGGACTCATTGTACCGCATCCGCTCCACAGCAATCCTGTTTTCCGTCCCAGCGAGCTCATCTTGCAGCCGGACAAAGCTGGCATCCGCCTTTAGCTCGGGGTAGCTTTCAGCAATAGCCAGCAATCGGCCAAGGGCCGAATCCAAACTGTTGTTGGCTTCCATCCTTTCACTAGGATCCCCAGCGGCAAGGAGCCGACTCCTTGCGGCGGCAATTTCGGAAAAGACCCGCTCCTCATGGCTGGCATAACCCTTCACGGTATTTACCAGATTGGGGATAAGGTCAGCTCTTCTTTGGAGCTGGTTTTCCACCTGGGCCCACTTGGCATCCACGTTGGTTTCCAGGGTGATTAGATTATTATACTGGGACATGACGGCAACTAGTAAAACTAAGATTACGCCGACAATAATCCAACCTTTTTTCATCTTGCAGCCTCCCTATTAGAACTTTCGACCGGCCCCACCGCCGCCGCTTCTTCCTCCGCCAAAGCCGCCAAAACCTCCGCCACTAGGCCGATGGGGAGACCTCGGCACCGGAACCGGCCTGGGGCGGCGAACCGTTCCCCCTGGCCCCTTGGGGCCTTTCCGCCGGGACAGATAGGTCACAATCACCGCAATCAGGATGAAGATGATAAATGCTATTGGCCACTCGTTGTCCCTTGCATCAAGCTCGTAGTGCTCACCGGCCAGTTCTGCCTTAAAGACCTTCGCACCTGCCAATAGGCCCTGGCCGTACTCTCCTTTGGCCAAATGGGGAACGACAGCCTGATCAAGGACAGCCCCCACTTTCCCATCGGGAAGAACACCTTCCAGCCCATAACCAACTTCAACCTGGATTTCCCGATCATCAACACTCAGCAGAATCAACAGGCCGCTGTCTTCAGGCCCGCCAATCCCCCACTCATTAAAAAGCTGGGTCGCATAGTCCTTCGGGGTCAAAGGCGCCGCGGAGCGGATGGTGACCACCGCCAACTCCACCCCCTGATCATCCCGAAGCGCAATTGCCACATCCTCCATCTGCCGACGATGATCCCCGCTGATGACGTTGGCAAAATCGTTCACGTAGCCGACTGGTCTTGGCAGGGCGGCAAAGCAGCTCACCGTTGCCAGGAGAAGTAGCATTATGATTAAGAGCCCTTTCTTAAAGCCCTTCTGCATCCATATCACCCCCCTCGCCAATTCAAGGATGCAACCAACCCTTCCGATCTCCACAAAGATTATATCAGATAACCTAACCTTCAAGAAGACGAAGTTGAATTTGCCTGTCAATAAGAAGGGACACCGCGGCTAGGCCGGGTGCCCCGTTAGTCGATGTCGCCTACTGGGCGAGCAAGGCTTCAGTCATTGCGTCGATGAACTCAGGTACATCATCGGGAGTGCGTCCGCTGACTACGTTGCCTTCGATAATGGCGGGCAGGTCATCCCGCCAAATTCCTCCCATGATCTCAACATCGTCTTTGCTGGCCAGCCAGCCGGTGATCTTCTTCCCTTCCACCACATCGGCCGCGGCAAGGACCATGGGGCCATGGCAAATGGCTGCCACTACCTTGCCGGCCTCATAGGCCTGCCGAAGGAGCCGGACAGGGGTTCCATCGGCCAGGCAAGCATCCGGACAGAAAGCCCCTGGGATCATGATCAGATCAAAGTCGTCTAGGTGGATTTTGCTTAGGGGAGCAATGGTATAAGCAGTATCCCTGATCTCCTGGAAGGGGACGGACATCCCGAAATTGCCCATCACCAAATCAACCCCGATCATGGGCGGACGGGCAACTGTCGGAGGCGGGAAGGTCCCGAAGATCACGTCGGCGCCCCGCCACATGAACTCCATGGCCGGAACCGCCAGCTCAATATCCTCAAAGTCCTGACCCGCAACGATTAGAATCCTCTTCCCCGCCAGGATGTCTTTCTTTCCACAGTCAAAGGCGGGGTCAAAGGCCCGACAGAACTCCCGAACGAATTCCGCGGTGGCATCGGTATCCCGGGCGGTGACGATCCGCCCGTCCCTTACGACTGGCTGATCGAGGTACTCCCCTATCCTAGAGAGGATATGCTTCATCACCCGAAAGCCCGTCACCTTGCGGCCATGGGCAAGGCCCGCGGTCGTCAGGACATAGGGCCCCCGTTCAATGGCTCCGATCACGGCCCCCTTCTCATACGCGGCCCGCACGAAGTCGATGACCACCTGTTCCGTCTTCATCACATCAGGGGAATTCCCCCCGAGGATGATCAGTCCATCCAGAGAGTTTACATCTGCATCAGCAAACCTCACAAACGTGTGGCGATCCCCAAGGCCCATGGTCGGAACCGGGTCCAAGGTCAGATCCCACATTCCCGTTACCCCTTTGCTGCCCACATTGGGCCGGGAGAACTTCCATGTCACCCAATCGATGATGATGTTTTCCACCTTGGCCCCAAACTCACTCAAGTAGGAGATCAAATAGTAGGCTTGGAAGTCGCTGAACTCGGATGCGACTAGCAGACCGATCTTTTTGCCGCTCAATGGCCCTTCTTTTTCCCTGGCCCCCGCTGGGAGGGCGAAGCAAAGAACCACAACCAATACAATCGCTAGCTTCTTCAACTGCCCCACACCTCCAGATAGGATTTTTTAAAGCTGCCCTTGGCCTCCTTTCTGTTTATTGGCAAGCTTGCCTAATACTTACGCCTATATAATAACATTTATGTATACTTTTGTCTATTTTCGGAATATGGGCCGGGCAGGTTTTTCCCTCCCCATAGCGAAAGCTCGGTGATGAGGTGAATCGATCAGATGAACTCCAAGCACCGAAAACTGATCCTTGGCATATCGATGGCCTTTGGCACAGCTTGGCTCTTCGGTCTGTTGGGCAGCCGGGGCATTGCCTGCGGATGGTTCAACTGGCTGGATCAGTGGGATTTTTCAACCCTGAAAGGAAAAGAGTTGGCTGCCATAATCAGCTGGTTCGGAACGCCTTTGGGCCTTGCTTGCAGTTCAGGGCTGATGTTGGGGACGTTGTTCATCCTCCGGCTGTTCCAGCTAGGTTTCATTTTGTGCCTATCCCTTCTCACTTCCGCCATGGCCAACCACCTGCTAAAGCAATGGGTGGGTCGGCTGCGGCCAGTGCAGGGCCCCTCCAGCTGCGCCTTTCCCAGCGGTCATGCCTTTGTCTGCACCGCGGCCTTTGGACTCTTCGGCTGGATACTGGCCCAGAACTATCCGAAGCGCAAGGGAACCATCGCCCTTCTTTGCAGCTTATTTCTAGGTTTGATTGCCTTCAGCCGGCTCCACTTGGGAGTCCACTACACCAGCGATGTTCTGGCG
>JAAZLZ010000102.1 GCA_012799075.1 Bacillota bacterium | reverse complement strand
GCACCGGTAGAACTGGAAGTGGTGCTGGAGTGAAGGGGCTTTGCAGGTATACATCATCGTCGTAGGCAAGATCCGGGAAGCCCATATTTCTGCCGGGATCTGCCACTATCTGAAGCGGCTCCGCGCCTACGGGCGTTTTGAGATCCGGGAGATCAAAGAGGAAAGCTATCGGGATCCTCTAAGCCCAGGACAGATGGGGCAGGTAGTGGAGGCCGAAGGCAAGCGGCTTTTGGCCGCGGTTCCACCGGATTCCTTTGTCGTTGCCTTGACCCCTCAGGGGCAGCTGTATTCTTCGCCGGAACTGGCCAAGCTGGTCGGCGATCTGCTAGTCCGAGGCCAAAGCAGGCTCGCTTTCCTCATCGGCGGCTCCTTAGGTCTTAGCCCTGAGGTCCTAGACCGGGCCGATCTTCGTCTTTCCTTTTCTCCCCTCACCTTTCCCCATCAGCTGTTTCGCCTCATGCTCGTTGAGCAGCTTTATCGGGTGGCTGCCATCCTGCGGGGAGAGCCTTATCATCGGTAAAGGCCACAAGTAGTGAATAGTGAAAGAAGGAGTTAGAGCAGGTGGCGAGAATAATGCTTCCAATGGGCATAGACAGATCATCTATCAACGGGGCATTCCCATGGAGTGGAGAAATCATTTGTAGAAAGGAGGCTAGCCATGCGGTGGAGCAAGATTTCTGACGCAGTGATCCGGCGGCTGCCTGTCTACTTGCGTGTTTTAGAAGAGGTGGGTCGGGATCCTGACGTCAAGCTGATTTCCTCCCAAGAGTTGGGAGACCAGGCGGGGGTCAGCCCAGCATTGGTGCGCAAGGACTTGGGCTGGTTTGGGGAGTTTGGCAAGCAGGGTGTTGGTTATGAGATTGCCTACCTGAGCAATGAACTTCGCCGGATCCTCAACTTGGACAAGGAGATCCCGGTAGCCTTGGTAGGTGTGGGCAGTCTCGGCTCCGCATTGGTGCGCTACGCCCACCAGCGCTACGAAGAGGAAGCATCCTTCAATTTGAATATAGTTGCCTTGTTTGACTCATCCCCGAACAAGATCGGGGGCAGTGTGGATGGGATTCCTATTTGGTCCATGGAGGAGCTCGAGGAGCACGTGGAGGAGAAGGGAATTAAGATTGCGATTGTGACTGTTCCCTCCAGTTCAGCCCAGATGGTAACGGACCAGCTGATTGCCGCCGGACTTAAGGCCATTTTGAACTTTGCCCCTGTTCAGCTGACCGTTCCTGAAGGAATACATGTGGCCAACGCCGATGTGAGTCTAGAGCTTCAGCGATTAGCTTATTACTTATCAAGCTAGTTTGATTTCCTCTGTAGGTGATGCATGTGTCCGAAGGGGAGAGTTCGATTCAAGGCATGTTCACCCGGGTTGCCTCCAGATATGATCTGTTGAACAACCTGATGAGCCTGGGCGCCCACAAAAGGTGGCGCCTGGCCGCGGTGGACATGCTCCGGCCAAATCCGGGGGATTTGGTGGTTGATGTGGCTACGGGGACGGGGGACATGGCTCTTCTGCTTGCTGGCCGAGTGGGACCCGATGGCAGGGTTGTGGGGGTTGATTTTTGTCCCGAAATGCTGGCCATAGCTCGTCGGAAGGCCTCTGCCCATCCCCAAGGAAGCATCTGCTCCTTCATCGAAGGGGATGCCCTGGGGCTGGATCTGCCCGATGACTATGCCGACTGTGCAACCATCGTCTTTGGTCTGCGCAACTTGACGGATATCGCTGGAGGGCTGGGGGAGATGGTGCGGATCCTAAAGCCGGGGGGCAAGCTGTTGTCCTTGGAACTGTCCGCACCCCAGCCTTCCTGGCTCCAGTTATATTTGATGCGGGCGATCCCATGGCTTGGCCGCCGGTTCTCATTTCATCCACCGGCCTATGAGTATCTATCCGCCTCCATCTTCAACCATCCACCTCCGGAGAAGATTGCCCGGCTGGGGAAGGATGTGGGCCTGGCTGCCATGGATTACTATCCGCTCTTTGGCGGTCTGGCCGTGATTCATTTGGGAAGGAAAGGAAGTTAGCCATGGATTTGGGGGAGGTCATCGCCTCTTACGCTCCTTCGATGGAGAGGGTCGAGGAAGTAATTCATCGTGTGGAGCAAGGGGCCCAGAGCCCTGCGAAGGAGATCCTGGCCTATCTTAACGATCGGGGCGGCAAGAAGCTCCGGCCTCTGTTGGTCATCATGTCCTCGTCTCTTTTTGGCTCTATTCCTTCCCAAGCAATCCTGGTGGCCGGGGCCGCCGAGCTCATCCATACTGCCGCCCTGCTCCACGATGATGTGGTGGATGAGGCCAACATCCGCCGAAACGGTCCAACGGTCAATCACCTATGGGGTGATAAGGCAGCGGTCTTGGTCGGAGACTATCTCCTTGCCGAGGCCCTTCGTCTCTTGCTTGACACCGATCTTCGGATGATCGGCATCATGGCCGAAGTGGTGGCCGACATGTGTACAGGGGAGCTGGATCAGCTCTGCAACCGGTTCAATCCGAACCAGGCTCTAGCCGCCTACCTCAAACGGGTTGAGCAAAAAACCGCCCGCTTCTTCTCCGCCTGCTGTCGGGCCGGAGCCCTTCTCGGGGGAGCTTCTTCTTCCCAGGCCGAGGCCCTGGCCTTCTACGGGCTGAATATCGGGATGGCATTTCAGTTGATTGATGATCTCCTCGATATGCAAGGGGAGGCCCGCCTCCTTGGCAAAGCAATCAGGCAGGACCTTGCCGCCGGCGTGTTGACCCTCCCTGTGCTTTACCTCCTTGACGATCCCCATTGGGGCTCCCTTGTCCAAGACAACCTTCGCGAGCCCAACCTTCTTGTTGACTGGGCAAAGCAAAGCGGGGCCATCGATCGCTCCTGGAACACCGCCCGCGGCTATGCCCGCTCTGCCCTCAACTCCCTTGATCTTCTCCCGGGAAAGGACCATCGGCACCTTCAGGCAATCAGTCAATTCATTCTCTGTCGGCAGGTGTAGGGGGAGCTTCTCTGGACTGCCGTTCGAGCAAGAGCTAGCGTCGTAGGCCGATCAATTTGGACGCCCCAGTCATGTCGGCATATTCCGATTAGCGGATATATAGGAAGTTTGGCTCATGCCAGTCTTTTGGCAGGAAGGGGCTATTCCGGCAGCGAACTGTGTATGGACGCACGAGCACAATCATTAGGAGGGGTGTTTTTGAAGAAGCATCTATCTAGTCTGTTCGTTGGAATCTTGGTTGCAAGTCTCGTTGTAGGCCCCATGGCAGCTGCCGCCGATCTTACCGCCGATGTTGTTGTCATCGGCGCTGGTGGTGCAGGCGTCTCGGCTGCCAACTACGCCGCCGATAGGGGCGCCCGGGTTATTCTCCTGGAAAAGATGCCCTTCCCAGGCGGCGCCAGCTTGCTTGCGGCGGGCAACCTGACCGCTGCAGGGACGAAGCTGCAAGAAAAACTGGGAGTGGAGGCACCTGCTGGGGAGTTTCAAAGGCAATTGGAGGAAGAAGCGGTTTTCCCCTACGATGCGGAGTTGGTTCGTGTCCATGCAGAACGTTCCGGCGAGGCCCTAAACTTCATGATTGACCTGGGAGTTGAGTTTTGGCCGGAGCTGATGGAGCTGCCCTATCGCCACAAGACTGTCGATCCCAATACGGCCAGGTTCATTAAGTTTGCCCTTGATGCCTTCAAGAGCAAGGGGGGAGAAGTCCTTTTGAGGACTAGGGCAACGGAGCTCATCATGGACAATGGTTCCATTGCGGGGGTCAAAGCGTCTGCCTCCGATGGCCGGGAAATGGTGATTGGGACCAAGGCGGTTGTGATTGCCACCGGCGACTTTAGCGCCAACCAAAGCATGATGTCCGATGAGTACAAGAATGCCCTTGGCTTCGGCCCGGTTTCGAGCACCGGGGACGGCATTTTGATGGCCCAGGCCGTTGGAGCAGCGACAGTCAACATGGACAAGGCAGTATTCTTCGGCAACGCTGTCGAGGTCAGCCCTGGGCAGGCCGGATTCAGTTGGGGTCGGAGTCTCTGCGACCTGGGAGCCATCTACGTGAATTCCGATGGGATGCGGTTCAGCAAGGATGTGATGAATTCGGCCGAGTGCGCCCAGGCCATGCACGATCAGGAGGTGCAGGGGAAGGCGATCTGGGTGGTCTTCGATGAAGCCATCAAGAACGACTTGCATGCCAAAGACTTCCCAACTTTGGTGACGGTGTGGGATCCTGAAACAGAAGCAAAGGAAATCGAGAAGGGCGAGCACATCATCAAAGCGGACGACATTGGCGCCCTGGCCCGGAGGATGGGGGTGGCCCCTGAGAAGCTGCAGGAGACCATCGACAACTATGCCCAGTATGTGAAGGATGGGCAGGACCCGGAGTTTAACAGGCCCAGTTTTGCCAGGGCAATCGCCGAAGGTCCATATTATGCCATGCGCCAGCGCATAGGGATTTACCCAACCATTGGCGGACTTTGCATTGATACAAAGGCGCGGGTGTTGGATGACGGCGGGCAGCCCATTCCAGGCCTCTATGCCGCGGGTGATGTTGCCGGTGGAGTAAGCACTAATGGCCGGGATACGTTGATTCCAGCCATGGTCTATGGCATGATCGCAGGCGAGGAAGCTGCCGGACTAGCTCGTTAAGAGTATCAAGAAAGGGCCATCCTCCTTCCTCTGGAAGGAAGATGGCCTTTTTTGACTTTATAGACCTTTCATGCTCAGCGCGATTCTATTGCGCTCCTTATCGACCCTGAGGACCCGCACCCTGACCGTATCGCCCACGGCAACCACATCGAGGGGGTGCCTGACGAAGCGGTCCGCAAGTTCCGATACATGGACAAGGCCATCTTGGGTTACGCCAATATCGATAAATGCGCCAAAGTCGACGACGTTTCGCACCGTGCCCGACAGGACCATTCCCTCCGTCAGATCGTCGATCCCAACCACATCGGATCTTAAGATGGGCGGCGGCAGATCCTCCCGGGGGTCCCGGCCGGGCCGCTTCAGGGCCTCTACGATATCAAATAGAGTTGGCTCCCCGCAGCCCAGTCCCTTTGCCAAGCCGGCAATGTCCTGTGGAGAGAGTTCATCGAGGGCTTCTGTTGCGGACTTGCCCACTTCAGCAAGGCTAAGGCCCAATTCCTTCAGCAATCCTTCAGCCGCCTGGTAGGATTCGGGGTGGATGGGAGTCCGGTCGAGGGGATGGGGAGCATCGGGAATCTGTAAAAAGCCGGCGCACTGCTCGAAGGTGCGCGGGCCTAACCGAGGGACTTCAAGGAGTTCCTTTCGGCTGGTGAAGGGTCCTTCACTTTCGCGCCTTGCCACAACATTCTCCGCAACCCGGGGCGTTAGGCCCGCAACGTAGGCCAGAAGCTGAACCGAGGCAGTATTAAGATCGACGCCGACCTGGTTGACCACATCTTCCACAACGCCGGCCAAATGTTCATCGAGCCTTTTCGGATTGACATCGTGCTGGTATTGACCAACGCCAAGGGAGCGGGGTTCGATCTTGACCAGCTCCGCCAGGGGGTCCTGCAGACGCCTGGCGATGGAGACGG
>JAAZLZ010000101.1 GCA_012799075.1 Bacillota bacterium | reverse complement strand
GCCTACGGGGCCCTCAGCCGCCTTGAAAGGGCAAACCTCCTGGATGAACCCTTGCTGAGGGGGCTAACCCGCTACGAAGCGGCCATGAAGGTCGTCCGGGCCGAAAAGGAAGTCCGGCGCATCCCCCGCGATCGGAACGATGCCCTCCTCCGCCAGCTGATCCTCTCTTACCTGCAGGAAGGCAAGACCTTTATCCTCACCGAGGGAACATCCCTGGAGGGCCGGGCCCGGATCTTAAGCACGGACCTCCTTAGCCTAAGGGAAGAGTTCGCGGAAGAACTCGCCGTCCTTGATCCCCCCGCATCCCCCGTGGAAGACATTCTCACTGCCCTATCTCGCCTTGAAGAACCAGCGAACCCCCAGGAAGTGGCCTTGGATGATTTGACCCAAAAGGTCACCGGCAAGGCCTGGTCTTTGGAAACCAATCTCAATCCGAAGGAACTACCCCCCTCGCCGGCGAACATCATCCCCGAAGGGGAGCCGGTGGACTTTGACGTTCTGCAGCAAACCCGGGCCTTCCAGCTCCAAGAGGGGTGGGACCAGCAGCCTCCCGCCATCGGAGCAGCCCTCTCGGACTACAAGCTGGTTGACTTTGCCGGAATGGACCGCCTGTCCATGGAGATGCGCATCCGTTTTTGACCCAGCCAACAGGTAAGTTATGGCAACCCCCAAAGCCCATCTCGATGGGGCTTGTCCGCCCCTCCTCCAACCAAAAATACTTTGGTATTTTCCCCGGTTCAGGGAGGAATTGTCCCGGGAGAGACGAATAAATATATCCAGGATAAGTATTTTCTGCCCGTGGAAGGAGGTGTGCTTGAAAATTCGAGGGCTTTCGGATTATCTCCCCTTTA
Organism: Bacillota bacterium; assembly: GCA_012799075.1. Taxonomy (GTDB): domain Bacteria; phylum Bacillota; class Limnochordia; order JAAZLZ01; family JAAZLZ01; genus JAAZLZ01. The sequence continues at coordinate 1,363 of JAAZLZ010000101.1, read as the reverse complement.
GGGATTGGCAGCCGACGGCGAGGAAACGTGGCCACTCGTCCGTTGCAAATTCCATTCTCTAAAGTGGGAACGTAAATGATAAGGGGGTTAACAGTACATGAGGAAAAGAAGCATAGCTGTTGTTTTAGCGCTTCTCATGGTATGCGGCCTGGTATTGCCAGTGATGGCCGCCGCATCCCTAAAGCCCTTTGCTGATGTACCTGAGCATCACTGGGCCTATGAGTCTGTTCTGCAATTGCAGGCAGCCGGCTTGGTTGAGGGGTACCCCGACGGGGAGTACAAGGGACAGCGCCCCATGACCAGGTATGAGCTGGCCATGGTCATCGCCCGGTTCCTAGCCCAGCTGGACAGCCGGATCGCGGACCAGTTGGAGGCTCTCCGGCCTGGAATGGTGGAGGAAGTATCAGCGGAAGTATCGGATCTGATTAAGGACGAGTTTGCCAAAGCTATGGCAGCCATCGATGCGGCCAAGGCTGACGCCAGCGCGGAAGCGAAAGACGAGCTGGAGAAGGCCAAGTTGGAACTCGCAAAAGCCCTTGAAGCAGTTGAAGGCAAGCCCGCGGTTGAGACGAAAGTCGTCGAGCGGCCCTTCGAGATGACTCCTGAGGTTCTCAGCCTCATCCAGGAGGAAGTTGCCAAAGCAGTTGCGGGTCTTGAGCCTGCCGTCAGCCAGGACGATCTTGCAGCAGTACTTGCCGAGGCCAAAGCCGCCAAGGCCGACGCCGCTAAGGCCCAGGCCGCCGCGGACGCAGCCGCTGCCGATGCAGCCAAGTCCCTTGAGGAAGTAGCTGTTCTCAAAAAGGCAGCCCAGGATGCAGCCGATGAAGCCAAGGTAGCCCACGAGCTGGCCCTGAAGGCCCTCGCGGAAGCAGCTGCCTTAGACGATCGGATCACCTCCCAGGACCTGGCCATTGCCGCCCTCAGCGATGAGGTGAAGAGCAACAAGCAGGCCATGGAGGCCCTGATCGATGCCAAGTCCCAGGTCCTTGCCGACTCCATCGGCGATCTCGCCGCTGAGTTCGAAGAGGAGCTGGCCATCCTCGGCGTTCGGGTAACCGAGCTCGAGAATCTCTTCGCCGTCTTGGAAGACCGGGTCGCAGATCTTGAGGTGGCCCAGGCTGAAACTGCAGCTGCCGTTGATGCCCACCTGGATGACCATACTCGCATGGTTAAGCTGAGTGGGAAGACGGAAGTGAAGTTTCAGGAGACGGTGGTTGAGGATTATAACGAGGTCATTGTAGATGAAGATGACGATGACTTCATTTTCCCCGCATATAAAGATCTGATGGACCGGGATGAGGATGAGGTCTACGAAACGAAACAGAAGTTCGAGCAGGTCTATGAGCTTGACCTAACAGTCACG
>JAAZLZ010000100.1 GCA_012799075.1 Bacillota bacterium | reverse complement strand
TCCGCCGCGGCCACAGGGGAGCTCATCTTTCGACTCATCGAACAGATGGAGCTCAAACCTGATGAGGCTTGCGCCACATGTCTTTACGCGGCGTTGATGTCGGATACGGGAGGATTTCGTTTTAGCAATACGTCGGCTGATACCTTCGCCATCGCCTCCCAGCTGGTTCAACGAGGGGCTAGCCCCGCAGGTATTGCCCAGGCATTGTATGAAGACCGGCCCTTTCCTTACTTCGTCTTGCTTGGACACGTACTATCGTCCATTTCGCTGGACCCCTCGGGACGCTTGGCTTGGGCTGTTTTGCCGGGGGAGCTCATCGCCAACCATTCCCTGCATCCATCGGATCTGGATGGATTTGTCCAGTACTTACGGATGATCAGGGGAGTGGAGGTAGCCATTTTGTTCCAAAGCACCCTGGAAGGGGAGGTCAAAGTCAGTCTGCGATCCCGGGAGATGGTCAATGTGGCTGATCTGGCGGCCCAGCTAGGGGGAGGAGGACATCCCCGAGCCGCTGGATGCACTTTATCCGGCAGCCTTGACGAAGTTGTCCCAAAGGTTACCGCGTTGGCCCTAGGCAGGCTGTAGCCAAGAGGAATGATGGACATGCACGGTGTGTTGAACATCTTGAAACCCCCGGGTATGACTTCCCATGATGTGGTTGTTCAAGCCCGCCGTATTCTGGGCATCAAGAGAATCGGCCACACCGGCACATTGGACCCCGCGGCGGCAGGGGTGCTGCCCTTATGTGTTGGCCGGGCTACCAGACTGGTGGAGTTCTTACAGGAGCAAGACAAGGTCTATCGGGGTGAAATCACCTTTGGAATCGCCACCGACACCCAGGATGGGACGGGGACGATCATCCGCGAAACTGAGGACTTCGACATTGCCTGGGAGGAATTAGTCAAAGCCTCCCGCCGACTGCAAGGTGCCATCGAACAGCTTCCCCCCATGACCTCAGCGGTGAGAATCAAGGGAGAGAGGCTTTATGAGCTGGCCCGCCGGGGTAAAGAGATTGCCAGACAGCCAAGACTAATCCACATTTTTTCCTGGCAGTTCTCCCCTAGGCAGCAGTCCTTGACGAAAAACAGCCGCGTTATGTTCGATATTCATTGTTCCAAGGGGACTTATGTGCGAACGGCCGTCCATGACATAGGCGAGCTCTTAGGGTGCGGCGCATATCTTTCGTTCCTGCTTCGTACCCGCAGCGGAACCTTCCACCTGGATGATGCCATCACCCTCGAGGAACTAGCAAGGCATCGAGAATCTTGTTTGCTGCCCATGGATGCCTCACTAGACTTTCCCGCCCTGGTCCTTCCCGACAAGGAGGCAGACCAGATAATCCATGGGGCAGTTGTTCCCGTCACCACCGACTCGGGCGGGCTCATCCGCGTTTATGGACCGCGGGGTTTTGTGGGCGTCGGGCGAATTGAAGGCGAAGGGAAAACTAAGTATTGCCGACCGATCAAGGTGTTGGCTAATCCTTGATTATGAAGATGGGAGGATTACAGGTTTGTCAAGGGGAAAACCGACTGTTCTGGCCCTGGGCACTTTCGACGGTGTGCACCGGGGACACCAAGCTATTTTGTCGACGGCATTAACGCGAGCAAAACAGATGAGCGGCCGGGCTGTTGCCTTCACCTTCGACCGCCACCCCCTGGCAGTCTTAAACCCAGCCCAGTGCCCGCCACTCATCACCACCACCAAGGAGAAGGAAGAACTCATTCGCCGTCATGGAATCGAGGAAGTCTGTCTAGTTTCCTTCGACCGGGAATTTGCTGCGGTGACTCCGGCAGGGTTCGTTGAGCGGTACCTGGTTCAACAGTTCCAAGCTAAGGGAGTGGTGGTCGGATTTGACTTTTCCTTCGGTCATCGGGCCACTGGGAAGGTCGATCTGTTGCAGTCCCTGGCGGATCAGCACCAATTCGAGTTGATGGTCGTACAGCCCGTAACCTCAGGGGACATCGTGATTTCCAGCACCGCCATCCGCAACCATTTACTCGCCGGCGATGTTCGTCGGGCAGCTGAATTCTTAGGATATCCTTTTTTCCTGCGGGGTCAGGTTGTACCCGGGGAGGGACGAGGCCGGCAACTTGGTTTTCCCACAGCCAACTTGGCTTGTCCTCCAGGGAAGCTTATCCCCGGACTGGGAGTCTATGCAGTGCAAGCCAATCTCCACGGTGACTTTTTCCCCGGACTGTTGGCCATCAGCAGCCGACCGACCTTTGCAAGTCAAGGCGATGTTACCATCGAGCTTTTCATCGATGGCTTTAATGGGGACTTGTACGATGAGGTCATCGAAGTAAGTCTGGTGGAACGTTTGCGCGGTATTCGCCGATTTCCCTCGGCCAACGCCTTACAGGAGCAGATGGAGCGGGATCGACTGGCAGCGAGGCAGATCCTTCGCTAGTACGTTTACATCCAATGGCATTTATGCTAGAATGACTTAGGAAGTAAGCCTTTGGCTAGGAATACCGCTTGCCTCCACGGTTTTCTTGGCCCCAGGCGGTTGTCAAGATAAGGAGGAGTAGTTAATGAGCCTTTCAAAAGAGGCGAAACTGGAGATTATCAACAATTACAAGACCCATGAAACGGACACAGGCTCTCCCGAGGTGCAGATCGCTATTTTGACCAACAGGATCAATGAGCTGACAGAACACCTGAAGGTCCATAAACGAGATCACCACTCGCGGCGAGGGCTCTACAAAATGATCGGACAGCGCAGAGGTTTGCTCAATTACCTGCAGAAAAAGGATATTGAGCGTTATCGTAATTTGATCGAACGACTAGGTCTACGACGTTAAGAAGGAGCGGGGCGACCCGCTCCTTTTGGCAGTCGAGAATCACCCAGCCCGAAGGTGAGGCATACTAGCGGCGGGCAGAGAAGTATTGTGTTTTTACATTTAGGAGGTAAGTCCATGGGAAAATCATATACAATGGAGGTGGCCGGACGTCCCTTGACTTTTGAGGTGGGACGGGTGGCCAAACAAGCCAATGGTTCTGTACTAGTCCACTACGGAGACACGGTGGTCCTAGTGACTGCAACCATGAGCAAGGAACCACGGGTAGGGGTAGACTTCTTCCCCTTGATCGTGGATTATGAAGAGAAACTGTATTCAATCGGCAAGATCCCCGGTGGCTGGATTCGCCGGGAAGGACGACCCGGGGAAGTAGGCGTCCTATCTGCAAGGATGATCGACCGAGCTATTAGACCTTTGTTCCCCGACGGCTTTCGCAACGATGTTCAAGTAATTGCCACCATCTTGTCCGTCGACAGGAACAATCCCCCGCCCATACCGGCGATGCTCGGTGCTTCTGTCGCACTTTCCGTCTCCGATATCCCCTTTAACGAACCCATTGGCGGCGTAATCGTAGGAAGGGTAGATGGCGAGTTCATCATCAACCCCGATCTGGAGCAAAGCGCCCAAAGTGAGATGGAGCTGGTCATCGCGGGCACTAAAGATGCGGTGATGATGGTCGAGGCAGGGGCGAAAGAGGTGCCCGAAGACATCATCCTCGAGGCCATCCTGTTTGGTCATCGGGAAATCCAACGGATCGTCGCCCTTCAGGAGAAAATCGTTGCCGAGGTGGGCAAGCCCAAGATAGAGGTTCCCCAGGTGACCGAAGACCCTGAGCTGGAAGCGAAAATGAAAGAACAAGCTGAGGAAGCCATCAGGACAGCAATCCGCAGCGATGACAAGCAAAGCCGCGAGGCCGCGGTGGAAACCGTCAAGGAAGAAACCCTCGCCCACTTCGCCGAAGCGTTGGGAGAGGACGCCTTCGCAGAACAGCTGCCGAAGCTAGCGGCCATCTTCGAAGAGCTGGTCAAAGAGGAAGTCCGTCGCCTGGTAACGGAGGAGAAAACCAGGGTCGATGGGCGGGATCTAGATGAAATCCGGCCCGTCTCCTGTGAGGTGGGGCTCCTGCCCCGCACCCACGGCTCGGGACTTTTCACCCGGGGACAGACCCAGGTCCTGACCGTTTGCACTCTAGGCGTCAAATCCGACGAACAGCTCCTGGATGATTTGCGGGAAGAAGACAGCAAACGCTATATCCATCATTACAACTTCCCGCCCTTCTGTGTGGGAGAGGTTCGGTTCATGCGAGCGCCGGGTCGGCGGGAAATCGGACACGGCTCATTAGCAGAGAGGGCTCTGCTGCCGATGATCCCCTCGGAAGAGGAGTTTCCCTACACCATCCGGCTAGTATCGGAGGTCCTGGAATCTAATGGCTCTTCGTCCCAGGCCAGTGTCTGCGGAAGCACTTTGGCATTGATGGATGCCGGTGTACCGATCAAGAAGCCAGTGGCCGGCATTGCGATGGGATTGGTGAAGTACGGTGACAAATTCACCATCCTGACGGATATCCAAGGTCTAGAAGACGCTCTGGGCGATATGGATTTCAAGGTGGCAGGTACTGCCGACGGTATCACGGCCCTTCAGATGGATATCAAAATCGGCGGTGTTTCCGGTGATATCCTCAAGCAGGCCCTAGAACAAGCCCGGCGAGGCCGTCTGTTCATTCTGGAACGGATGCTGGCGGTCATACCTGAGCCAAGGGCTGAACTGTCGCCCTATGCACCGCGAATCATGACCATGGAAATCCCCGTTGACAAGATCCGTGATGTCATCGGACCTGGCGGCAAGGTAATCCGCAAAATCATCGAGGAAACCGGCGTTTCCATCGATATTGAAGATGATGGTCGAGTCTACATCGCCTCTGTCGATGGTGGTTCGGCAACGAAAGCCATGGACATCATCGGCGATTTGGTGAAGGAAGTGGAAGTAGGCGAGACCTACATGGGCAAGGTGCGACGGGTAACCAATTTCGGCGCTTTTGTCGAGGTCCTACCCGGCAAAGAAGGGTTGGTTCATATTTCCCAGTTGGCCCACAACCGGGTCAGCAAAGTGGAAGACGTGGTCAATATCGGCGATGATGTCCTGGTGAAGGTTATTGAAATCGATAACCAAGGCAGGATCAACCTTTCCCGCAAGGAAGTCCTCCCTCCACCGGAGAAGGACGGCAATCCGAGCGAGGAGAAGGGCGGCCGAGAAGGCCAGCGCAGGGAGCGGCCGAGAAGGCGCAGCAAGCATAGCTCCTAAGCGGGGGTGGTCACAGAGTGGCCGGTGTTAAGATTCACGAGGAACGATGCAAGGGATGCTCCTTGTGCCTGCGGGTATGTCCCCGGGGGTTCCTACGGTTGGCCACTCGGACCAACACCAAGGGTTTTCACCCTGTGGAGGTAGTCCCGAAAGCAGAGTGCACCGGCTGCGCATTATGTACTTTGATGTGTCCCGACCTGGCCCTAACGGTATTTCGCTAGACAGGGGGGGGATCGGGTGGAAAAGCTGCTCATGAAAGGCAACGAAGCCATTGGTGAAGCAGCACTGAAGGTGGGCTGCCGATTCTTTTTCGGCTACCCCATTACTCCCCAAAACGAGCTCCCAGCCTACATGGCGAGACGCATGCCGGAGGTAGGCGGGACATATCTACAGGCAGAAAGTGAACTGGCAGCCATCAACATGGTCTACGGGGCTGCCGGAACTGGTGCCCGGGTAATGACCTCATCATCGAGTCCGGGCATCAGCCTGAAACAAGAGGGCATTTCATATCTGACAGGGGCCGAGCTCCCCTGCGTCATCGTGAATATCGTTCGCTGCGGGCCAGGACTAGGAGGCATCTTAGCCAGTCAAGGCGACTACTTCCAGGCCACCCGGGGGGGAGGCCATGGAGATTACCGGCTTATCGTGCTGGCGCCGGCATCTGTACAAGAAATGGCCGAGCTGACTGCCCTGGCTTTTGAACTAAGCGACAAGTACCGCAATCCCGCCATGGTGCTAGCCGATGCCATCCTCGGACAAATGATGGAGCCCGTTCGGCTAGGGGACTTGAAGGCGAAGGAACCTTCGAAGCCCTGGGCAACTACAGGCGCCCAGGGGCGGACGCCAAATATCATCAATTCTCTGGAAATTGTACCAGAACTATTAGAAACCCATAATCGGAAATTACAGGAGAAATATGCCAGGATGGAGCGGACGGAGATTCGCTGGGAAGGCTACCGGCTGGAAGGGGCGAAGATCATCGTGGCGGCCTATGGTGTAACGGCCCGCATCGTTCGGTCCGCGGTCGCCCAAGCCAGGGAAGAGGGCATCCCCGTTGGGCTTTTCCGGCCCATTACCCTCTATCCCTTTCCCACCGGTCAATTATGTGCCCTCACCCGGGAAGCTGCCCGCTGTTTAGTGGTGGAAATGAGCGCCGGTCAAATGGTGGACGATGTACGTCTGGCCGTCGAAGGCCGCTGCCCCGTCGAGTTTTATGGCCGGATGGGCGGCATGGTCCCCACACCACGGGAGATCCTAGGGGTCATTCGCCAAATGGCCGTTTCCCTTCAAGGGGGGACATCGGCATGAAAGTGGTTTTCTCTCGTCCTGAGGCCTTGACGGATCATGAATTCCATTATTGCCCAGGCTGCACCCACGGAATCATCCACCGTTTGGTTGCTGAAGCCATCTCTAACCTTGGCATCCGCGAACAAACCATTGGCGTTGCTTCCGTAGGCTGCTCCGTCTTTGCCTATAATTATTTCAACTGTGACATGCAGCAGGCTGCCCACGGCCGGGCTCCCGCAGTAGCAACGGGCATCAAGCGGGTGCTCCCCAATCGG
>JAAZLZ010000099.1 GCA_012799075.1 Bacillota bacterium | reverse complement strand
GTGATGCAGACGATACATTTTTAATCTTATGCTACAAGGATTTGGTGGCAAATGGGGAAGGACGTTGAATTAGTGGGTGGTTCAGAACTGAATGTCGAGAGGTGGTGTATAGCCATGTGTTATAAAGATCGGATTGTTTCTGGGTTGGCAGACCGTGCTTGCTTGAAAATCGCGAGAAAAGTGGTACGAACTCTTCAGCGAATGACCGATGTATTATCTGGCGAAGATTCACCTATAGAGAACGTTTGGGACGAAATATGTGTGCAAGTGCAAGGTGAGTACTCATTTTACTGGGAAGTCTATGTTGATGTTGTAGATCAAATCGTCGCGTCGCAAATTGATAATCTGACTACAGACGTCAGGTTAGCAATCTGGCTTCAGACAGATGAAGGTGTTAGCTGGACAATTGAGTCAAATGAAGACGAATCCCAGGAACCGAAACCCTTCGAAGGGGACATCGTTACCTACATTAGTGACTACGTTATGCATATGGCCTCAACCTGGTCAAATGAACGAATTAGGCGGTATTTCGGCAGAGAATGGTGAAACTGCATATTCCAGCGTGTTACGACCACTGATTCCGGTTCCATGCGACCACCAATTCCAGTGCAAAACCGACCAGTCATTCCGACTCATCCCGACCACTGATTCCGGGCCAAGCCGACCAGTGATTCCGGGCAGAAGTCGACCACTTTTTACGATTCCCTGGAAACGGTGGTCGAGATCATCGGAAATGGTGGTCGCCATGACCGGAACAGAGATTTCGAAGCGTCGCTGAGTGACAAACGCCAGAGGAGCCACCCCCTCGTTCCAGGAATGAGGTGCAAAGAGCACTCGGGGAGGTGGCGGGGCCTGTGGCAACAACAAGGAGGCTCACCATGCGACGTATCAAGGAGATTCTTAGGTTACGATTGGACAAAGGACTTGGCATCCGCGAGATTGCCCGGAGTTGCAGGGTTTCCCACAGTACCGTTAGCGGGCTGGTGGCAAAGGCCGGACAAGCCGGCTTGACTTGGCCCGAAGCGAAGGAACTCGATGAACTGACACTTGAATCGATACTCTATCCGCAAGGAATGCGACAAGAATCAGTGATGCGGCCCGAACCCGACATGGAGTGGATCCATCGTGAATTGCGCAAGAGTAAAAATGTGACGTTGCAGCTCCTCTGGGGCGAATACAAACAAACGCATTCAGACGGACTACAATACAGCCAGTTTTGCGCCCGCTACCGCAAATGGCGTGATAAGCTGGACTTGCCGATGCGGCAAACGCACGTTGCTGGCGAAAAGATGTTCGTTGATTTCAGCGGCGAAAAGATCCCCATTGTTAATCTCAAGACGGGGGACACATATCAAGCCGAGTTATTCGTGGCCGTGCTGGGTGCAAGCAGCTACACATACGTTGAAGCCTGTCGGTCCCAAGATTTGCCATCGTGGATCCAAGCGCATTGCAACGCGTTCCAGTTTTTTGGCGGCGTAAGCAGTATCATTGTGCCCGATAACCTCAAGTCGGGTGTGAAAGATGCTAATTACTATGAGCCTGACGCCAATCCAACGTACCTGGAGATGGCCGAACATTACGATACGGTCATTATCCCGGCGCGTCCGTACAAAAGCCGAGACAAAGCCAAAGCGGAAAACGGCGTGCTTCAAGTGGAACGTTGGATCATCGCCGCCTTGCGAAATCAGGTCTTCACGAATCTAGCCGACGTAAATGCTGCCGTTTCCGAGTTGAGGGAGCAACTAAACAACAGGCCCTTCCAAAAACTCGAAGGAACCCGTCGTTCCCTGTTCGAGGAGCTTGAACGCCCGGCGCTCAAGTCGCTTCCAAAAGAACGCTACGTGTTTGCCCAGTGGCGCAAGGCAAAAGTGAATATCGACTATCACATTGAGGTCGACAAAGCCTTTTACAGCGTCCCGCATCGGCTTGTGCGCGAGGAAGTGGATGTGCGCCTGACGGCGAACACCGTTGAAATCTTGCACAAAGGCAGTCGCGTCGCCAGCCACCCGCGGGCCTACCGCAAAGGATATTGCAGCACCAACCTAAATCATATGCCCGCCGCCCACAGGGCCCATGCCGAGTGGTCCCCGTCGCGCCTTATCAACTGGGGCCGAAAAACCGGACCCCAAACAGGTGCGTTCATCGAAGCGCTCCTGGAGTCAAAGCGACATCCTGAACAAGGCTATCGTGCCTGTTTGGGCATCTTGCGACTGAGCAGGTCCTACCCTAGGGAGCGCCTCGAAGCAGCTTGTGCAAGGGCCATCGCCTATAGAGCGCTTTCCTACAGGAGTGTCGCCTCGATTCTTACAAACGGCTTGGACCGAATCGAAGTCGAAACGCCTGGAAACGAAAGGGCCACCCCACATGAAAATGTCCGCGGCGCTGCCTATTACGCCGTAGAGGAGGAGATCCCGTGTTAATCCAGCAAACTTTTGACCGGCTTCATGAAATGCGGCTCAATGGCATGGTCGACGAGCTGACGGCGCAAACTCGGCAACCGGACATCCGACAACTCTCCTTTGAGGAACGGCTAGGTCTCCTCGTCGATGCAGAATACATTTACCGACAGGACCGGCGCCTCACTCGGCTTCTACGCGAGGCCAAGCTGCGTATCCCGGCCTGCATGGAGGATATCGACTATCGGCATCAGCGAGGGCTGGATCGTGCCTTGCTGCAAAGTCTTGCTCAGTGCCGCTGGGTTCGCTCTCATCAGTCGATTCTCATCACCGGCCCCACCGGCTGCGGGAAGACCTACATCATCTGCGCCCTGGCCAACGCGGCATGCCGACAGGGCTTTCGTGCCCGCTACTATCGACTAGCTCGTTTTATTGCGGAGCTGGCCATGGCTAAAGGGGATGGCACCCACCCAAAGTTGCTTCGGAAGCTCGCGCGCACGGACGTGCTCATTCTTGACGACTGGGGACTGGCACCCCTGACGGAGACAGAAAGCCGGGAGCTGCTTGAAGTCATTGATGATCGCGTTGAAAGCCGGTCAACCATCATCGCCAGCCAGCTGCCAATCGCGGAGTGGCACGGCACAATGGCCGACCCAAGTGCTGCCGATGCGATCCTTGATCGTCTGGTGCACGGCGCCTTCAAAATTACACTTGGAGGTGAGTCGATGCGTAAAATTCAAGCGGGAGGGAGCGAATCGCTTTAGCTAAAGGTCAAGGTCCCAAAGCGTGCCCTGTGGAAATGACGGCCTTGTGGACAATTCTTCGAGTTGGCCGCATTACCACAGGGCCGACAACGAGAATCTATTTCTTTCAGTCAACTAAATACAGGGATTACTTGCAGCTAACCGACCACTTCGGTTACACTACAAGTGTCGGCGTCGCTTCGCTCCGAACCTGGTCGGTTCGAAATCGGAATCGGTGGTCGGCTTCAACCGGAATCGGTGGTCGGCTACCTCCGGAATGAGTGGACGATTACGCCGGAATATGCAGATACACAGGTCGACTATGGCGAAATGGATTTTACGAGCGAAACTGCATTTGGTTTACAGAGGTCTATCGGATCGTTATTCAAAGGTATCGCTGTCCTGTTTGCGGACGGACGGTCTCCCTCATTCCATCCTTTTTGACACCACATTTTCAATACTGTTTGGGCGTAATCTTCGTCTGCCTGCGCATATCATCTAAGATATTGCGTTTTGCAATATAAAAGTGATCCAGGGTTGTCACGTAAGTTTGAGCCACTTTCTGTCACGTAAGTTTGAGCCACCCCCCTCCCCCGGGGAGGGGGGCAAGAAACTGGACATCAGCTTTCCTGCTGTTTTGCTTGAGCTTGCTTTAACCGGTACGATTCTCCGTTCATATCTAGCAGGATAGCACGATGGGCCAAACGATCTACCAAGGCCGCAGTGAGAGTTGCATCCCCGAATAGTTCAGTCCAACGGGAAAAGGGCAGATTCGTCGTGATTATCACGCTGCCGCGCTCGTAGCGATTAGAAATCACCTGAAAGAGCAATTCTGCATTGGCCCGTCCAAAGCTAATGTAAGAGAGCTCATCGATGACTAACAGTTCGACCTTCAGCAACCTCGCCTGTAAAGCGCTGAGGCGCCCTTGCTGACTGGCTTCCGCCAAATCAGTCGCGAGTTCACCGGCAGTATAAAATCTGGTGGTATAACCAAGCTGGCAGACTCGATAAGCTAGCGCTATGGCTAAATGGGTTTTTCCTGTCCCCGGATTGCCAAACATAAGTACCGGCTGTCTTCTCTCAATGAATCGCCCTGTAGCCAGTTCGTTGATCTGTGCCTGCTTAACATTCTGCAGGCATCGGAAGTCAAAGGTGTCCAGGGTCTTGAGCTGGGGGAAACGGGCGGCTTTGAGGCGGCGTTTGTATTGGTTCTCCTGCCGCTGCTCCACCTCATGCTCGAGTAAGGCGCACAGAAAATCTTCGTAGCCTAGGCAATGCTGCGCAGCCTCCCGGACTATGGTGGCATAGTTGGCCAGAGTAGGTAAGCGCAGTATCTTCGCGTAGAGGTGGATAAGCTCTTCTTTGCCGGTGGCCATCATTGCACACCTGCCTTCACTAGGTCATCGTAGACGTTTAAGTCTGTGGGGGTTACAGAGGGTCCGCAAGCACTTCTTTCAATACTGACAAGTGCGGGTTCACTTACAGTCTGGAGCTGCTGTAAGAGATGAAAGCGGATAGTCTCGTAGGAAATGGCACCACTCGTTTGGCAAACATTGATAGCGGCCAAGAGTGATGCCTCGCCGTATTCCAAGAGCAAGCGCAGAATCTGGACAAACTCTTTGTCCCCGGCTGCCCCCTCGGGTAGGTGGTCTCGAACAGCCTGAACTTCGGCGGTTACAGTTTCTCGTATAGGCTTTGCTTGCCTTACAGCGCGGGGCTTACGCTCTAACACGTCGATGTAGTGACCCAAGTCATAAATAGTATGGCCCTTGGAAAAATAGCGTTCATGCTGGGCTACCTGCTCCCCATGAGCCCAAATCTCCACTCGAAACGGATATGCTTTCACTGTTAGCCATTGGCCCACCCAGAAAGCGGGAACGCTGTAGTAATTATTGTCTACCCGCACTAAGCTATCTGGTCGAACCCGAGATGTTTGGAGCCGGCAGGTTTCTAAAGGCTTAGTGGGGAGGGGTAACAGGCGGCAACGCTCCCTTTCGTAGGCCGCCCCTATTGATTCAGTGTAGCCACCGAGAATGCGTTGTAGACTATTTAAACATTGCTGACGCATAATTGCATTTAATTCGTTCCAGTTTTCGGCATGAGGTATAGGGACTAGGATGTTTCGCCGAAACCAGCCCACAAGCCCTTCGACTAACCCTTTCTCATGCCCCTGTCTGGGGCTGCAAAACTCGCTGATGAAGGCATAATGTGCTTCAAAGAGTCGAAACTGGGGCTGTTTTTGTGTTACACACCGCCCCCAACCTTCCTTGACCACTGTCCGCAAATTATCGTAGATAACTCGGCGGGGAACTCCTTGAAAGAATTCAAACGCCTGACGATGGCCATCAAGCAGGAACTCGTTCCGCTCAGCTGGATAAGCGACTACAAAGGGCAGGGCACTATAACATAATCTAGCACAAAACAAATGAGCTTTGATGGGTTCCCCTGCTAAATATACCTTGGCTTGTCCCCAATCGACTTGCACGGCATCACCGGGATCCCAGGCCAGAGGAATAAAAACTTCCCTTTCTTTCGGCCGCAGCTCCCGTACTGCGCGTGCCACAGCTTCATAACTACCCGAAAATCCGTGCTCCAGGCATAAGCGCTCATGGATGCGCCATGCCGTGTGACGCTGTTTGGTAGCACCCAGAACTTTATTCGCTTCCTCATCTTCTTTAAGGTATCCTTGAATCCAGTCTTTAACATCATCCGTTATGATTGGTTTGACCCGCTCCCTCGGCTTCGGTATCGGTAGTTCATCTCCTTCGCAGTATTTCCGCACAGTATTGCGAGAGATCCC
>JAAZLZ010000098.1 GCA_012799075.1 Bacillota bacterium | reverse complement strand
CGAGAAAGTCTTCAGGTCCGCTTGGATGCCCGCACCGCCCCCCGAGTCAGAGCCAGCGATGGTCAGGGCAATGATGGGCTTCATGATCCTCCCTCCTTGAGAAAATCCTCCCGAGGTGGGCTGAAGCAGTCGAGGACTAAAAGCTTTCTTAGTACTTTCACGCTGTGGGGGACATTCCCTGGAATTAGGCAGACATCCCCCCCTGTCAAGATCTGGACTTTATCCCCGACGGTAAACTCCGCCTCCCCGTCGATAATGTAGCTGATTTGCTCATGGGGATGGCTGTGGGAGGGGATAAGTGTCCCTGGGTCGATTTCCATTTGGACGAGCATGAGGTTGTCGCCGCTGATCAGCCGGCGCTTCATCCCCGGCTGGAGCTTTTCTTCCCGTTGCCACATGTCAGTCTCTCCTTTCCACCCGGCACTCCTTGGCATCCTTTGGCGCCAGGTTGTAAAGTTCATCAAAGAGGGCAGTTTTAAGGCTCCCTGGTCCCTTAGCCCTTTGGGCGGCCCTCTCCCCGGCCAGGCCGTAGAAGGCTAAGGCTGCCGCTGCCGGCAGGGGTCCTTGCTCAAGGGCCAGGAAGGCGGCTAGAACCGAAGTTGCCATGCAGCCGGTGCCGGTTACCCTGCGCAAGAGGGGATGGCCGTTTTGAACGATGAAGGTTTGCTTGGAGCTTGCAACCACATCCCAAGATCCGGTGATGGCCAGGACCGTCCTTAGGGAGCGGGCTCCTTCCCGGGCCAGGGCGATGCGGCCGGTTAGGTCCAGATCCCCTTTGGCCTCAACGCCCGCCAGATCCCCCTTGCCTTGGACGATGAATTGGATCTCGGCCAGGTTCCCCCGGATGGCTGCCAGGGTTAGATTCTCCAGGAGGGATGAGACCCCTTCCCGGCGGAGGGGGGATGAGCCGACCCCTACGGGATCGAGGATGACGGGGATGCCAAGGTCATTGGCGCATCTTCCCGCGGCCAGCATGGCCTGGAAGGACTCGGGGGTGGGGGTGCCGGTGTTTAGCACTAGGGCCCCCGCCTTTTTGGTGATGTGGGGGACTTCCTCGAGGGCATGGGCCATGATGGGCAACGCCCCTAGGCTCAAAACGGCATTGGCCGAGTCATTCAGGGTGACTAGGTTGGCTATATGGTGGATGAGGGGGCCTTTGGCCCGGAGGTCCTCCAGGGCCGAGGCCGCCCATGATCTAAAGTCCAAGGTCATCTCTCCCTCAGGTATTCATCGACCAGGCGCATGGCGCAATAGGGTCCGCACATGGAGCAGTTTGCCTGGGAGCTTGGGTTTTTCTCCCGGCGAAGCCTGCCTGCCAGGGGAGGATCTAGGGCCAGTTGGATCTGCTTATCCCAGTCCAGGGCCTTCCGGGCCTGGGCCATCTGCCGGTCCCATTCCCAGGCGGCCTGGCTGCCTTTGGCCAGGTCCCCCGCATGGGCCGCCAGGCGGGCCGCCATGACCCCTTCGCGGACATCTTCCTTGTTGGGCAGGCCCAGATGCTCGGCGGGGGTCACGTAGCAGAGGAAGTCCGCTCCATAGGCTGCGGCCAAGGCTCCGCCGATGGCAGCGCCGATATGATCATACCCCATGGCAATGTCCGTCACCAAGGGCCCCAGGACGTAAAAGGGGGCGCCATGGCAAAGGCTCTTTTGCAGCTTGACGTTGAGCTCAACCTGATCGAGGGGAATGTGGCCGGGACCCTCCACCATCACTTGTACGCCCCGCTCCCAGGCCCGCTGGACCAGCTCCCCTAGGGTGATCAATTCTTGCACTTGGGCCCTGTCGGTAGCATCGGCCAAGGACCCGGGGCGCATACCATCCCCCAGGCTTAAGGTAAGGTCATATTCTACGGCAAGATCGAGGAGGCGATCGTAGTGCTCATAGAGGGGGTTTTCCTCATCGTTGTGCAGCATCCAGCCTGCGTGGAAGGCTCCGCCCCGGCTGACGATGTCTGTCACTCGACCCTCCCTTTGGAGATGATCCAGGGCTTTTTGGGTGAGCCCGCAGTGGACGGTGATGAAGTCCACTCCTTCCTCGGCCTGGGCCTCGATGGTCTGGAAGATCTCATCGGTGGTGATGTCAACGTTCGGGCGGCCTTCCTCCCGGGCCTGGACCATGGCTTGATAGACGGGCACGGTGCCCAAAGGAAGGGGGATCTCCTGGAGGATGCGCCGGCGGATCTGGAAGAGGTCACCGCCGGTGCTAAGGTCCATGAGGGTGTCGGCACCGGCCTCCCAGGCGATCTTGGCCTTGGCCAGTTCATCATCTGCATGGGGCCAGTCGACGGAGGTGCCAACATTCGCGTTGACCTTGG
>JAAZLZ010000097.1 GCA_012799075.1 Bacillota bacterium | reverse complement strand
GAGAAGCCCTTTCAAAGTGCGACACAGTCTGCAGCCCCTGGGGCAACCATTTCCGGGATGCACAAGCGTGGTTGAAGAGCTGGATGGTCCTACACTCGGGCGTGCAGCTTGATGAGCCGCGGACTGAGCGTGGAGGTCGGCCATCAACGGGCGAGGCCCGTGGTGGAATGTATGAACCAGTCCTTTCGGAAGTCCCATTTTCAACCAACTGGGCTCGTGTTCTCTGCTCGATCGGCATCGAAATTCAAGTGTACTAGATGAACCACCGTGGTACGGAATCGTATGCGCGGTGGTGCGGGAGTAATCCCGTCATCTACCTGCCAACTTAAGCCGCGCATGTGGCGGATGCCCTAGTTTAGCCGCGGCTTCTAGGGGTGCTACCGCGGCGGATTGTATACCCTCAGTCCTTTGGAGCCCCTGGCAGCATTTCCCAACGGGTGCGGCCAAACACACTGGCTAGGAAGGCCGCAGCAGAAATTAGCGCGGGGAAAAGGAATGTGGTCGGTAAGCATGGAATACCTGTGGCAATGGAGCACGGGGTCATTCATGATCTGGGTTTGCCCGGAGCCTAGGAGATTTTCCAAGGATTACGTAAGGGGGGTCGGTCTTTGGTTCAGAATGTTACCATTTCTCTCGGACATGCGGTTATCGATTTCTACATGAACATGCTTCCTTCCCTCATGCCGTTCATCATGAAGAATTTTGGCTTAACCTTCACCCAGGTTGGATTAATTATCGCCGTGAGGGCTGCGGCGGGTTCATTCACTCAGCCCTTGTTTGGGTTGTTGGTCGACCGGGGGGGAAATGGCAGAACCCTGGTCGTAAGTCTCATCTGGACTTCGATTATCATGTCTTTGATGGGGGTTGCCCCGAGCTATGGGTGGCTTCTTCTGATCACCACCCTTGGCCCCCTCGCCTGCGCGCTTTATCATCCCCTAGGTTCGGCTCTGCTGCGTGAAGGCAGTGCACCGGAAAGGGTTGGCACTTTGACTTCTTTATACATCGTGGCCGGCAGCGTTGGCTATGCTGCTGCCCCAGTAGTGTCTGTAGCGGTTGTATCCAAGCTGGGTCTCCCAGGGACGCTCTTTTTATGTCTGCCGGGACTGGCCGTTGCCGTTGCCCTGATCGCCATGGGCGCGCTTGACGCAAGGCTGGGCCAGGAAACCGCAATTCCTGTTGAGCTCGATTCGGACGCAGAAGGGGCGAAGCCCATCTTTGACCGGAGCGGATGGCTTGCTTCCTCGGGGGAGGTCCTCATGCTCAGCATCACCGCAATCTTGCGTTCTTGGGCCTATGTAGGGCTGGTCAACTTCCTTCCCATTTATTACGTATCGAGGGGCTACAGCCCTGAATACGGGAGCTACATGCTCAGTTTGTTTCTAATATCGGGATCCGTCGGCACTCTGCTGGGCGGACGCTTGTCCGATCAGTGGGGGCGGCGTTCGGTCACCGCAGGCTCGCTGGTATTGGCATCGATTTGCCTGGCTGGTTATTTAAACAGCAGCGGCGCGGCGGAAATCGTACTGCTGGCCGCAACGGGGTTTACCCTTTTGTCCTCCATGTCGGTGACCACCGTCCATGCCCAAGAGCTTATGGTGGGCCATACGGGCATGGCCGCCGGTTTGATGATGGGGCTGGTCTACGGGCTAGGTGGGATTGGCGCCTCCTTCAGCGGACGGATCGCGGATGCCTACAGCTTGCATACCGCCCTCCTGACCTTGGTGGTCGTCCTTATTCCCGCGGTCGTGACCATTCTCGTAGTGCCCGATCCCCATTGGGATGCCTTGAAGTCTCGGCAAGCCTCTTCTAGTGTTTGACAGCTCGGCCCCTGCGGGGGCTTTTTCATTTGTCCCGGAAAGTGCTTCGCCAGCGCAATAGCAGTCCGGTGGTCGATAGGAGGAGAACCCCGGCGAGCAAGAAGGAGTTGCCGATGCCCACCAGCTGGGAGGTGATGCCAAAAAAGACTGGATTCACAAACTGCGCCAAGCGGTTGCCGGTCATTCTGACCCCCATGGCAAAACCAAGTTCATGGGGTTCAGTATTGTCGGCAACCGCGATCATGCTGAGGGGCTGGGTGAGGCCCATGCCTGTCCCCATTAGGCCGGAGGCGAAAGCCAGGGGCCAAAAGCCGAACAACAAGGGCGTTAGCATGACGCCGGCAGCCATTAGAACCATGCCGCCCAGCAGGCTGAAGTAGCGGCCGAAATGCTCACAAATGACGGGAATGAAAAGCCGGATGGTGATGGCCATTAGGGAGCGGACCGAAAGGAGAACGCCGATGATGGTTACCGAGAAGCCGAGGTGGTCCAGATAAAGGGGATAGAAAGCGTCCCTGAGGCCTTCCACGAACAAGACTACGAAACTAGATGCGATGGCCGTCTTTACCCCATCATTTTGCAGCAGCCTGGGAACCTGGTGCAAATCAGCCATAAGGCTTCGATTTGCTCCGAGGGCCGCCTTTGTTTCCCGCAGGTTCAGGGCCAGCAGGACCGGTATGATGGAAAGCAGGGCGCTAATGCCGATCGCCGCCCGGTATCCCAGCGAGTCCACCAGACGGCCCCCGATTAGGGGACCGATCAGCTGTCCGGCGGAAGATGAGGTGGTGAAAAGACCAAAGTTGGCGTCCCTTGCCCTGCCCTCCCCCAGGGAGCCGATGAACGTCTGGATGGCAACTATCACAAAAAGCTGGGAAACTCCCAGTATCCCTTGGCTGATGCTCAAGATCACCAAATTTGGGAAGGACGACGCTAGGACCATCCCGGCGACTCCCCCAACAGACCCTAGGACGATCAAACGCTTTGCTCCCCACAGGTCCGTTAGAATCCCAGTGGGGATGGCAAGGAAAAAGGGCAGAAAAGAAAAAGATGAGACCACCAACCCCACCGCCAGGGTTGAAGCTCCCAAAGATGCGGCATAAAGGGGGATGAAGGGCTTTACAACAGTGAGGGCAGTAAAGCTCAGCAAGGTGATGATATTCGTTAGCCACAGTTGTCGGCTGCTTTCAAGTTGGGTTGACGCATCCTGTAATGAGGGGTTCTCTTGGGACAACTACCCAACCCCCTATCTTGGTTAGTATGGCCCATCGGATTTCAAGTTCGCCGTTGATAAGTTCTACAGGCGATGCTGATTAGCCTGCAACCTGTTAATGCACTTCTGCAGCGCGGCCAAGATCAGGTCCAAAGAAGATAGATGCTTTCTAGGAGGAATTCGAAATCAGAGGACAGAAGTAAGCAAAGATATTTTTATTAGACGAGGGAGGCCTACTATCTATGAACTCTGCTGAACGAATTTTGACGGCCCTCGCCCATAAGGAAGCGGATCGCATTCCTTTTGATTTGGGGGGGACCCATTCCAGCGGCATCAACGTCCATGCGTATCGGGCTCTGCTGGACCATTTAGGCATCGAGGAAGAGGTTAAGATTACCAATCTATCTTCACAGTTGGCCGAAGTTGGGGAGCAACTGTGCGATTTGTGGGGGATCGATACCAGGGGCATGTTTCCCCGGAGCCCATCCACGTGGAAGCTTCAGATCGAGGAAGAAGGCGACTATCGGAGCTACTTCGATGAGTGGGGCATTAAGTGGATGATGCCAAAAGAGGGCGGCCATTACTACGACATGAGACAGCACCCTCTTCAAGGATGCACCATCGAAGACTTGGACAAGTACTCTTGGCCCAATCCTCGTGATCCGGCTCGGATTGAAGGATTAAGGGACGAAGCAACTAGGCTTCGGGAATCTGGGCGTGCGGTGCTCATGGCCGGAACCATCGGGAACGGATTCCTCCACACGGGGAACTGGCTCGAAGGTTATGAGGACTTCTTCGCTGATCTGGCCGGTGATCCCGATAAGGCATGCAAGCTGATGGATAAGGTATTGGAGCTCAAGTTGAACTATTGGGACATGGTGCTAGGTGAAGTAGGCGATCTACTCCACATCGTCTGTGAACTAGACGACTTGGGCACCCAAGGCGGACCGTTGGTGTCCCCGGATATGTATCGACGGCTGATCAAGCCGCGGCAGCAGCAATTGTTCTCTTTCATTAAGAAGCGAGCGCCCCATGTCAAGATCTACTTCCATTCCTGTGGAAGCGTTTACCACTTCATCGGCGATCTGATTGAAGTAGGTGTAGACATCCTCAATCCTGTTCAGGTAGCCGCAGCCGACATGGATACAAAGCGGCTTAAGAAAGAATTTGGCCAGGACATCGTCTTCTGGGGAGGCGGCGTTGACACCCAGCGGGTGCTTCCCTATGGTACGCCCCAAGAGGTAAGAGACGAAGTCAAGCGGCGAATAGACGATCTCGCTCCAGGGGGAGGATTTGTGTTCTCCACGGTGCATAACATCCAGGGGGATGTGCCTCCGGAAAACATCGTGGCAGTATGGGAGACCCTTCAGGAGTACGGGCGCTATTAGAAAACAAAACTGGTACGGGACAAATCAGCGTCCCGTACCAGTTTTCCATCGGCAGGTTCAACGCG
>JAAZLZ010000096.1 GCA_012799075.1 Bacillota bacterium | reverse complement strand
TTGAAGGAGCGATGCATATGCCCCAAATGAAAGATGATCGGGCCGGGCAAAGGCCAAATAAGGCCGATGGAGCCATCCCCGAGGGAAGAAAAGAGCGGCGCCCGTGCAAATGTGGGCAGCCTAAGCGCAGAATCTCCTTCGGCCCGAAGCCAAAGACCCAGTAAGCTCTAAGTTGACAACTTCCCGGGGATAGGCGGGGACGGCCCGAAATCGGAGCCGGACCCCGCCAATTTTGTGGTCAGGCAGTCTCCCAAGTCCCATGGGGGGTTGCAATGAACATCCTGCCCTTGGAGGCCGCTAACAGAGCCATGGCCGACCCTTCCAGCCGGGGGTCGGCGGCCCCCTGGATGAGACCTTGTTCATCGATAGTGAGGGCATGGGCCCAGGAAGCAATTTTCCCCTGGGGGATATAATCGATCTTGATGCCCATTTCCCGCAGCCGATCGATGGTGTCTAGGGAAATGCCCCTTTCAGCGACGGCCGGGCCGCCATGGCAATGGACCCGAGGGCATGCCAGAGCCTCTTGAACGTCCAAACGATGATCGAAGACGCCAAGCAGTCCTTGCAGGACCGCCGAGATGATCCGGGGGCCCCCCGCCGCGCCGATGGCCATCCGGGGCCGCCCTCCCTCAAGAACAATGGTCGGAGCCTGGCTGCTGAGGGGGGATTTGCCCGCGGCGATTCCGTTGGCCTCAGAATAGATGTAGCCATGACTGTTGGGCGTCCCAGGCAGCGCGGCAAAATCGCCCATAGTGTCATTGAGAAGGATTCCTGTGCCTGGAACCGTCACACCGGAGCCGTACCATTCGCCTATGGTCTGGGTCCAGGAGACTACATTGCCCCCTTCATCGGCAACGACAAAGTGGGTGGTGCCGCCTTT
Source organism: Bacillota bacterium (assembly GCA_012799075.1). Classification (GTDB taxonomy): domain Bacteria; phylum Bacillota; class Limnochordia; order JAAZLZ01; family JAAZLZ01; genus JAAZLZ01. The sequence continues at coordinate 2,237 of JAAZLZ010000096.1, read as the reverse complement.
GGCGCCGGAATGGGAAGGTCCGCTGTCCCAGTCCAGGGACATCTGCCGAGCATGCTCCTTCGTGAGCAGTCGGTCAATGGGAATTGAAGTGTAGCGGGGGTCCCCCAGGAACTCGACCCGTTCCCGAAAGCCAGCCTGCAGGGCCTTCAGCATCAGACTCAGACTTGCTGCCGAGCCCTGGCCCAAGGCCGCCAGATCGAACTGTTCGAGGATGTTTAGCATCTGGATTATCTGCACGCCGCCCCCGCAGGGAAGGGTCGGGGCTAGTACGTCAAGGCCCCGATAGGTGCCTCGGACAGGTTCGGTGAAGCGGCTTTCATACTCCGCCAGGTCGTTCTCACCGAGGAGCCCTCCGTTTTTGGCCATTTCTCGAGTGATCCGCTCTGCGATCCACCCTCGATAAAAGACTTCAGGTCCTTCCCCTTGGATGGCCCGGAGGGAGGCGGCCAGGTCCTCCTGCACCAAGGGCTTGTGCCTTGGATAGGGCTGGCCGTTGTCAAGGAAGATCCGGGCCGTCTCGGGAAAACGCAATGGCCTTCCGCCGACAATCGACTGCCGGGTGATTTCCTGATAGATGGAGCCCATCAGGACTCCTTGGGAGGCAAGGCCAATGGCCGACTCCCAAAGCCCCCCCCAGTCCATCGTCCCGTAACGGCTGTGCATACGGGCAAGGCCGTCGACGAGGCTTGGAATTAGGACTGAACGGTGACCTTCGGTGCTGGCGCGAATGTCAACCTTGCCGTCGGGGGCAAACATGTTCCGATGGGCGCCCCTGGGGGCAGCACCCCGGAAATCCAGGGCGGTGGTCTCTCCGTTTACATGGAGAACGGCAAACCCGCCGCCGCCAATGGTTGAATGATAAGGCTCAGCAACACACAAAACAGACGAGACTGCAACGGCGGCATCGACCGCATTCCCGCCGGCAGCTAGAATCTCAAGACCAGCCTTGCTGGCCAGGGGATGGGCGCTGCTCACCACCCCGCGGCCCTCTACCGGATAGCGGACAAGAAAACCTGGCAGCAATAAGAACTCCCCCCTTGCTAATTCTCAAACTCTTCTCCCAGCAAAACTTCCCTGACCTTATCCCAGTCGGTGATCTGAAGCCAGCCCCGTCCGGCAGTCACGCAGCCAAAGGCCTGCAGCTCCAGGAGAATCCGGGTGATGGTCTCCCGACTGGATCCGACTAGGGCTCCCAAATCCTGATGGGTTAGCTCTATTTCGTCCTCCTTGTCGGCCATCTCCCCTAAGGCAGCGTAAAGACGCTGCCGGACATTGCCCCACAAGAGAAGCTCCAAAGAACGGTTGGCCCGACGCAATCGACTGCATAAGACGGCGATGCACTGGAGAGCTCCCTGGGGCTGTTGGGCAAGAAATCGGCGAAACTCGGCCTGGGGAAAGACCAGAACGGTGCTTTCTACGAGGGCCTGGGCTGCGGCGCTGCGGGTTGCACCTTGAAGAACGGCCATTTCGCCAAAGAGCTCCCCCGGGTGCAGGACGGCCAAGATCTGCTCGCGGCCGTCAGCGCTCACCCGAAAGATCTTCACTGCGCCAGTTCTGAGGATGTATAGGGCATCCCCCGGATCGTCCTCAAGAAAAATGGTCTCCTTTTGTGCAAATGTCTTTAGCGAAGCCAAAGCTGCCAGCTCCTCCAGCTCTTGCCTTCCCAGCCCTGCAAAAATAGATGCTTTTCCCAGCCAGTCCTCGATCCTCATCCCATCGCCTCACTTGGTAGACTGCTTTTTGGCCTGCCCGGGCGGTTCCTTTTTTGGCTTGAGCCAGCCGGGAGGGCCCTCGTCAAAAGGTCCTTGGCCTTTGGGAACATTCTCAGGAGGTCCCTTTGGCACGTTCTCGGGAGGACCTTTGGGCACATTTCCCGGGGGTCCGTCAGGTATGCCGTCCGGAGGCCCTTGAGGACCTTCCGACGGGCCGTTCTCCCCGCGGTTGTTCTTTTGGGAAGAAGACTCTTTGCCTGGGCCGTTCTTTTCCTGGGGATGCTTCTTGGCAGGCTTTGCTTTAGCTTTCACGATGCGGAGATATTTCTCCCCTTCAGCCCTTTCTTCCGGATCCAGGGGCGCAGGAGCACGGACAACTCCCGCTTGGTCGGCGCGGCTTTTGGAACCGGCGTTGACGATGAATTTCTGCTGCCGACCGGCGAACTCCACCGAGCCTGAGTGGACGCCAAGGTCCGTCTCCCCCTCGGCATCAACCTTCAGGGAGAAGAAAGTCCCCCTGACTCC
>JAAZLZ010000095.1 GCA_012799075.1 Bacillota bacterium | reverse complement strand
CTAGCTGCCGCCCGATGCGAAAATCCATGGACGGGGTGTAAATATCCACATACAACTGATCAAGTTCCAAATGGTCTTCATCTTTGGAATCCACCCATCCCCACAGGGAACTGTAAAACCTGCCGACGGGCAGTTCTTCCTCCAGGCTTGTTTTCAGGGCAAAGCGGCTCCGGACCAGTTCTTCCTTTTCCAATTGGTAAATAGCTTCATAGGACAAGGTGCCTCCCACTTCTAATGCCGAAGCGGGCAATGTCAACAGGGACAGCACCAGGAATCCCAAACAAAGGGTTCTCATCATGGCCGCCCTTCCCCCTTTCTTCGTGTCAGCGCCGAAGCTGGCGCAGGCTGAACAAATCATCGGGCAGCTCGACTTCTTCCACTTCCAACAGGTTGATGATGGTTTTCGTCTTCTTTAAGGTGTTTTCCATGGTGATCTCATGGGGTGTGGGTCGTCCAGCTGCTTCTTTGATGTTGCGATTGACCAGGACCTTGCTCTGCTCCAACCCTTGATCGAAGAACTGGATTTGGAGCGGCAGGAATTCATCTTGCCAGACCCACATTTTCACCAGCCCATATTCCGCCCCGTCCGCGGCAGGGGATAGTTCGAGGACGTAGCACAGGTAATCATCAAAGGTTTCATCTGGCAGCCGTTTGGCCTTGTATTCCTTGGTGAAATCCCGGGAGCCGCCAATTTCTTCGTAGGTGAAATCGGTACCCATGAAGGTGTCCTTGGTGGCATGGCCTGCGATTCTGCGCTCCCGACCTAGTGCGGGCAGGTAAAGCCACATGGAAGCATCGCCTTCCGGCGGGGTGATGCTGAGGAACTTGGTTCCCCGTACGTCAGGGGGAGTCAGGTATTCCAGCAGCTGCTTGCTAGTTTCATCGGGATCTTCCTTGCGCCACACCTTTAGGTCGTGTTTACGCTGCAGGCCCTTGGGATTGACGGTGATCAGTTCAATAACTGCGGTGCCGTCGCCGGTAAAGGCCATTTCACCTTCCACCCGATCGAGAATGTCATCGGCCGAGAGCTCCATTGCACCCGTCGGGAAGACTAGGACTAGGAGCAAAAGAATTACAATGGCCGTCTTTTGCATTGAAGACTCACTCCTTAAAGATAGATTGTCGCTGGAGAATGTTGCCCAATCTAGCTGGGCTGATTCTGCCTAATACGGTGGGGACCAAGATGAGGGTGGCTGTGCAGCTGATGATCATGGTCAAGGCGATGAGCAGGCCGAACATGATCAACGGCTGGAAGTTGGACAGGACGAGGATGCCAAAGCCTAGGATCAGGGTCAGGGCGTTAAAGAAGATGCCCATGCCTGTGCTCCTAATGGTGGTATCGACAGCCCCCGCATGGTCTAGCCCCGCGGCCCTTTCCTGAATATAGCGGCTGACGAAGTGAATTGCGTAGTCGATGCCGATCCCAAAACAGATGGAGGCGATCATGGTGGTTGCAAAATCCAGGGGGATGCCCCCATAGCCCATGATGCCAAAAACGATGCCAATGGTCACCATTAAGGGCAGGGCGGTGATGACCCCAAGGAGCAAAGACTTCATGATCAAAACTACGATGAGGGTGATTGTTGTGAGGGCCCAATATAGACTGGTGATCTGACCGCTGACGAACTGTTCCATGAGAACAACGGTGATTTTCGGAAAGCCTGCCACCCGGCAGGTTAGACCCTCTGATGCAAGCTGCTCCTTGGCGTAACCTTCCAGGTCAGCCACGATCTCACTCGTTTGTTTGGTGCTAAGATTGGCCAAGGCTCCGGTAACCAGGCCCCGCTGAAAGTCGTAACTGGCCAGGGAATCAATTCCCGAACCCCCGGACATGGTGAACAACAGGAGCTGCTGGGCAGTCTCCTCCCTCGTGTCGGGTATGCGGTAGTGGGACTCATCACCATCATGGAAGGCCTGATTGATTTCCTTAACTAGCCCCACTAGGGAGGAGGTCCTGGTGATCTCCTTCTTGGCTTCCATATAGCTTTCCAAGGATTCCATCAGACGCAGGTTGTCTGGCTCCTTTAACCCATCTTCTTCCCCTGTGTCGACTACCAGGGCCAGCTGGGAGAATCCGCCGAAGAGCTCTTCCATTTCCCGGATGGCCCGGACGACGGGGCTGTCTTGTTTGAAGTATTCGACGAAATTAGCTTCCACCGTCAGTTTGGGAACGCCAAATAGGAACACGACAAACACCAACAAGGTGCCCCAGATGATTGCCCGGCCGTAATCGTTGACCAAAGCCGCAAGGCTTCCCAAAAACCGATCCAACCGACCTTCCTTGTCCCCGGTCGATGTTTCCTCGACGCCAAGGTACATGATTGAGGCGGGCAGGCCGACGAGGGAAAAGATCAGGCCAATGAAGATGCCGAAGGCCGTGAAGCAGCCGAATTCCCGGATGGGCGGTACAAAGGAGGTGAGGAGGGCCAAAAAGCCGGCCACCGTCGTGAGGGCGCTCATGGTGATGGGGCTGGCCAAGTGGAGCATCGTCTGGATGGTGCATTCCCGAAGGTCGTTCTTGAAAGCCGACTCTTCCTTGTAGCGGTTGAGGATATGGATCCCATTGGCGCTGGCCATGGACACCAGGATCACCGGGATGATGGTGGAGATCATGGTTAAAGGATATCCTAACAGGACGATGAGCCCCAAGCACCAAATGAGACTGACCAACACCGCAAGCAAAGGAAGGACGATGCCCCAACGACTGCGGAAGCAAAGGTAGAGGATGGCGAAAATCACCAAAGCCGCCAGGGGCAGCATCCGAGCCACATCCCTGAGTATGTAAGTATTGGCATAGTAGTTGACGAGGATGTCGCCATTAGCGTAGAGCTCATGGCCCTTTTCGTGGGCGATGAGGTCTTCCACCCGACGGGCCAGCTCCCACTCGCCCTCTGTTCCAAGGATATCCGGGTCTAGCTTGGCGATGATTAGCGCACCCCGGTGATCCGCCGAAACCAGCTGCCGCCCATGCGCGTTGGCGAAGAGAGTCCGGCGAAAAGCATCAATTTCCTCCTGGTTGGCGGGGATCGATTCTGCCGCCGGCGTTATTTCAATACCCCACTCGCTTCCTTGGATGACTTCCAAGTTGAGGGGGTGGAGGACTTCAATGACTCCCGGGAGCCCTTCAACTTGTTCGGCCACCCGCTGGAGAACGGATAGGGTCTCGGGGACAAAGATGTCATCGGCTTTCAAAGTAATCAATAGATAAGTTTGCGCTCCAAATTCGTCGACGATCTCGTCGAGTTCGGCGATGACAGGCTGATCTTTGCCCACCATGCGCCTGATATCCGTGTCGATTTGCAGCCGGAAGAGGAAAGAACCCATCATCAGGGTGATGATCAAGAATAGCCCCAGGATCGGCTTGGGATGGTCGACGACGAACTCAAAGAACCTCCGCACGCTAATCCATCCCTCCATTCCGGTTTAATCAGCTGCCTGGCCATTGGTTCGCCACAGGCGGCCCATCTCCTGCGTGGATGGCTGGGGATAAACTGTCAGTTCTTACCGGGCTCCCTTCCGGGGACGATGCCCTTCACTCCCCGGAGAGCATAAAGGAGAATGGAGGCGAACACGATGCTTGACCCTCCTTGGACCAAATTGGCGGGGATCTCCGCCAGGGCCACTTTGAAGCCGAGAATGAATCCCCCGGCCAGGTAGTAGCCGACAACCATCCACAAGGCGCCGAGGGCTTGGGCGATGATGACGGAGGCGGAGATGCCCTTCGTCTCACGAAAGCTCGAGCAGCCCAAACGGCCGACGATCCATCCTTCGATGCCCTTGATCACTAAAGTCCAGGGGGCCCAGTGGGAATAACCCAGCAGGACATCGGCCAAGGCTGAACCGATTCCCCCTGCCAACAGCCCGGCCCTTCTGCCTAGAAGGATCGCGGCAACGAAAATCATCGTATCCCCCACGTTGACAAAGCCCCCGGTCGCCACAACGGGCACATGGATGACCATGGTGGATACGGCTACCAAAGCCACAAACAATCCGGTCAAGGTAAAGATGCGCGTCTCTTTCATGGCTCTCCTCCTTTAAACAAGAACCCCCCGCATTGGTCGGGGGGTCGTCGGTAAAGGGTGCAACAATCTACACCCCGTTCCTTCTCCCAATCGGACTATACCGTCGGCTCTGGATTCTCACCAGCTCAACCGCTGGGGCTGATGGGCTCGTCCCCTCATGGAGGCATCACCACCGGTGGGGAATAGAAGGCTTTTCTTCGCACCCCGCCCCGAAGGATTCTGCTGCTTAGATTATATGCCCAGTTATGGCTCGGTGTAAAGGGGAAAGAGGAGAACCTTATTACTGTATATGAAGGCTCTCTTCACCGTTTTGCAATATCGGCAGGAAAGGGGGAAGTGGGTAATGAATACTGAAATCACCGGGGTATAAGAAAAAGATAACCCAATGCATCAATTTTAAGAGGAGGAGCGAGGGTGAAGACTTTTGCAGCCAGCAAGCGCATGGAGGGAATTCCTTTTTCAGGGATTCGCCGGGTTTTTGAACAAGCCCGGGCTCTAGAGGCCCAAGGGAAAAAGATTATTCACCTGGAAATCGGCCGACCGGATTTTGACACCCCGGCCCACATCAAGGATGCCGCGATCGCGGCGCTGCAGGAAGGCAAGGTCCACTACACATCCAACTGGGGCATCCTGCCCCTCAGGGAAGCTGTCAGCAAATCCTTGGAGAAGGAACTGGGACTCATTTATGATCCGGAAGGGGAAATCATCATCACTTCGGGAGCCGCGGAAGGGGTGCTCAATACCATCATGGCCTTGGTCGACCCGGGTGATGAGGTGCTCGTGCCCGATCCCGGCTGGGTAAACTACCCGGCGGCGACCGTCATGGCCCATGGCCGCTCCGTCCCCTATTCCCTCAGGGCAGAAAACGATTTCCAAATCGACTTGGAGGAATTCAAGAACCTTCTTTCCCCGAAGACCAAGCTGGTAGTCCTTGTTACTCCCCATAATCCAACGGGGGGCATGCTTGAAAAACACATTTTGGAAGAAATAAGCGACCTTGCCAACAAGCAAGGCTTTTTCATCATGACTGACGAAATCTATAATAAGATGACCTATGATGGCCACCGGCATGTTAGCATTGCAGGCCTGCCGGGGATGAAAGATAGGACCATCATCATCAATGGGTTTTCCAAGGCCTATTCCATGACCGGCTGGCGTGTGGGCTATGTGGCTGCCCCTAAGCCCTTGGCAGTCACCATCAACAAGGTGCATCAGCACAATACCACCTGTGCCGCATCCTTTGCCCAGTACGGGGCCCTGGCCGCGTTGACAGGAACCCAGGACTGCGTGTTGGATATGGTGAGGGAGTTTGACCGGCGCCGGTTGTTCCTATGGGAAGGGATCAATGCCATTCCCGGCCTGAGCTGTCCAAAACCCCGGGGTGCTTTTTACGCCTTTGTCGATGTACGAGGGTGCGGGCTGTCCGCAGAGGAGTTCGCCTCTCGGCTCCTTTCCGAGGCGGGGGTTGCCGTTGTGCCAGGGGATGTCTTCGGTGAAGCAGGGGCAGGCTTTATCAGGATTTCTTATGCGAGCAGCTACCAGGAAATCCAAGAGGCCTTGGAGAGAATCAAGTTGTTTGCCCAGTCTTTAGGAGGGACGACCTGATGATATTGGAAGGCAAAGTGGCTATGATTACCGGGGGTGGCAAGGGAATCGGCCGGGTGATTTCCCAGCGTTTCGCCAGGGCAGGGGCGGACCTAGTACTTTTGGCCCGGACGGAAGAAGCCCTAGAGGAGGTGGCCGATGGGGCCAGGAGCCTTGGCCGCAGGGCTTTGGTTTTTCCTGGGGACGCCTCCCAAGAGGAAGTCGTGGAAAATGCAGTCAACCAGGCCCTTAAGACCCTAGGCCATATCGACATCCTGGTTAACAACACGGGAATTGAAGGTCCAAACAGCCCTATCGAAGGGATTTCCCGAGGGGATTGGGATCATACCATGGCGGTGAACCTAACCTCAGCCTTCTTGTGCTGCAAGAAGGTGATTCCTTTCATGCGGTCCCAAAAGCAGGGCTCCATCATCAACATTTCCTCCCTGGCAGGGACTAGGGGGATTACTAATCGCAGTCCCTACTGCGCCTCCAAGTGGGCCATGATTGGCATGTCCAAAGCTGTAGCCTGGGAAGTAGGGCCCGATGATATCCGGGTGAACGTGATTTGTCCGGGTGCGGTGGAAGGAGAGCGGATCGATCGGGTCATGCACAAAAGGGCGCGGGATCACGGGTTGACCTATGGAGAAATGATCGCCAAGACCACCAGCGACACTCCCCTCCGAAGGTTGGTCACCCCCGAAGAGATAGCTGCAACGGCCCTTTTTCTAGCAAGTGATGAATCATCGGGGATTACCGGTGAGGTGATGATCGTTTCTGGTGGTCGGCGCTAAGACCTCTTGATATCAAAGCCGCCTTCAGGCTTGCTCCTCTGAAGGCGGCTTTAGCTTTAAGCCGGGAAATGAGAGCGGCCCAGCTTAGGGCCGCCGGTTATCTTACTGGTAGAGCTCGAAGTCGACGGTGACGGTGGAGATGTACCGCTCACCCTCGGGGACGACCTGGATGACGTTGATGGAGTGGATCAAGTTTTGCCAAACGTCACAGTTCGCCTTGCCCAGGGGTGTTTGCAGGTCCTTGGTCTCTCGCAGGGCATCTCGAATTCGCCGCCGGGTCTCCTTAACGGGGCGCATGTAATGCTTGCCGTTTTCCGTCTTCAGAACATCGGCCCGCTTGATAGCATCGACAAAGACAATCATGCCGGTGCTGGTCCAAGTGGTGTCCGTATCGGGCAGGAATCCGTACTTGGCCTCGAAGGCCTTGATATGCTCCTGCTGATAGGGATCCGTTGTATTCCAGCTGAAGTCGGCCAGGCTATGAACGCCAAAGGCGGTGTCTCCGGCAATGTCCCGGGTGGTGCCCGATGAGTACGATGCCGAGCCCACGTAATCTAGGTTATCCAGCCCGAATTCTTTCCTCTGCCTCAGGATGATGCCATCGTCCTCGGAACGGGTTCCCCAGCCGAAAACGGCGGTGGCGCCGCTGTCCCGGATGGCCATCCACTGCGCGGTGTAATCCTTCGTTCCCGATGCGTACTTCTGTACCGTAGTCGGTTCGATGTCAAAGAGCTCCTTCAGGGCCCGGGCGGTTTCCTGGTAGCCGCCGGTGCCGAAAGAGTCCGAGTCGTGGAGGGCGGCGATTTTCTTATGCCCCAGGTTTTCCACCAGGAACTTGGCCATGGCGGTGCCGACAGTCCGGTCATCACAGCGGACGCGGAACATCCAGGGATTGCGCAGTTCGCTGAGGGACCACGCGCTGCCCCCGAAGATCGCGGGAATCTCTTCCTCTTCGATAATAGGGGATAGGGCGTGTACCATGGTGCTGCGAACGGTGGCAAAGGTAACAACTACTTCATGATCATAGAGAAGCTTGTTCAATGCGGCAATTGCTCCAGGATTGGTTCCCAAGTCGTCTTCGAAAATGACCTTAATGGGTACTCCGTTGATGCCTCCGGCGGCGTTTGTCTCGTCGAGGACAAGTTCAAGTCCTTTTCGCTGCTTCTCGCCAGTTAGGGCTACGTCCCCCGTCATATGCAGTACCTTGCCGATGGTAAACTCTTCAATCGGAATCCACTCTTCAGCCGAGACTGCTCCCCATAGGCCCATGACCAACGTCAGGGCTAGTGTCACAACTAAGATAAGTCGTCGGTGCATCCTTTTACCTCCCCTTTCAAATAGTGGGTGCAAATCATATATTCGCCAATAGACACCACATCCCTGCTAACAGCACAGGATTTTAGCCTTTGATGGCAGCGGCCAAATGATTGGAACGATCTGGAAAGAGTCAATTAAGGCATCCGCAAAGAAGGCAGCGCAGGAGGAGGCACAACGAAGATCAAAAACGGCGCCTTGCCTTCGTTGACAACGAAGTCCGGCGCCGGGTAGTGATGTCCCAGGTTGTTTCTTAGCCTCCAAGGTAGGCTTTGCGCACCTCGTCCGCATGGAGGAGCTCCTTGGCGGGGCCTTCCACGACAATGCTTCCCGTCTCTAAGACATAAGCCCGATCAGCTGCCCTGAGAGCCATCCTGGCATTTTGTTCAACCAGCAAGACCGCGGTTCCCTGGTCGCGGATAGTCTGGACGATGGAGAAGACTTCCTTGACGAGGAAGGGGGCCAATCCTAGGGAGGGCTCATCCAACAGGAGGAGTTTGGGCTTTGCCATCAGACCTCGCCCGATGGCCAGCATTTGCTGCTCGCCTCCGCTCAAGCTCCACCCATATTGGCCACTCCGTTCTTCAAGACGGGGGAACAGCTTGAAAATCGCCTCCAGATCCTTCTGCATTTCCGCCTCAACTTCTTCCTTGGGCCTGCCTTGATCCAAGCGGTTGACACCGCCAATCAAGAGATTCTCCCGAACGGTGAAGGCGGGGAAGATCATGCGTCCCTCCGGGACATGCGCGATTCCCATGCGCACGATCTCATCGGGAGGCAGCTGGTCGATCCTTTGGTCGGCGAAGGCAACTTGTCCCTTGCTCGGTCTTACAAGCCCGGAGATTACCCTAAGGAGCGTCGTCTTACCGGCCCCGTTGGCTCCGATCAAGGTGACGATTTCCCCTTCATTGACAGTAAGATTGACCTCCGAGAGGGCTTGCACGGTGCCGTAGTGGCTGCTAAGATTCTCGAGCTTCAACAGCATCGCTGGATCCCTCCTCTTCATCGTCTTCACCGAGATAAGCTTCGATTACATCCGGATTGTGTTGGATCTCCTTCGGTGTACCTTCGGCGATCTTGCGACCGAAGTTCAGCACGGTTACCAGGTCGGAAATGCCCATGACTACAGGCATGTTGTGTTCGATGATGACCACCGTAATCCCCGCCTCTTGAATCTTGCGGATGACATCTACGATCCGATCCTTCTCGCTGGGGTTCATTCCAGTGGCGGGTTCGTCTAACAAGATCACCTCAGGTTCCGTCGCCAAGGCCCTGGCAATTTCCAGCAAACGTCTTTCCCCGTGGGGAAGCCCAGCTACAATGAATTCCGGCGGACGATTGAGCCCAACAAAGTCGAGGCATTCCATGGCCTTCCTCCGGGTCTGAAGCATTTCCGCCTTTGAGCTTCGCGGCCGGAAAAGGGCTTGGGACAGTTCCGACTTGGTGCGGCAGTGTTGACCCACCATCACATTTTCCTGAATGGTCAGGTTGAGAAACAGACGGTTGTTCTGGAAGGTGCGGGCAATGCCCAGCTCGGCAATTCGATGGGGCGCAAGCCGGGTGATTTGCTCGCCGTTGAAGCACACGTCGCCCCCGTCGGGCAAGTAGACGCCGCTAATCAAGTTGAGCAAGGTGCTTTTACCCGAACCGTTAGGCCCGATCAGCCCTCGAATTTCGCCTCGGCTGACTTGGAGGTCAACGGCATCGACGGCTACTAGTCCTCCGAAGCGTTTGGTAACGCCCTTTGTTTCCAGGATGTATTCCATCTATAGCTACCCCCAAAACGTCTATTGCCCAGGATAAACCGGGGCATTCTTTTCGCCGAAGACCCTTTGCCTGATCCTGGTCCGGATTTGTTCCGTGGCTCCCAGGATGCCCTTGGGCATGTACACAGCCATCAGGACGACGGCGACTCCATAAACCAAGGCCTTATACTCGTGCATGAACCGCAGCCACTCGGGCACGATGGTGAGCAGCAAGGCACCGATAACAGGTCCTCCCACATAACCCGCACCGCCGATGAGGACCATACACAAAACGGTCACGGCTTCCTGAAACACGTATACATTAGGGCTGATATAACCCACGAAGTGGGCATAGAGGCTTCCGGCCACACCGCCGTAAACAGCGCTGAGGGTGAAGGCCAGGACTTTGTAGCGAAATGTGTTGACACCCATCACTTCCGCTGCCAGCTCATCTTCGCGGATGGCCTGCATGGCCAGCCCTACTCGGGAGTTTTTCAGGAGATATGAGAAAGCCGTTAGGATGATGACAAAGAACAGGGAGATGTAGTAGAACTTATGGGGGGTGTTGAACTTGATCCCCCAAAGCACCGGCCGGGGAATGCCCGGCAAACCGTCAGCACCCTTGGTGAGGGATTCCCAGTTCTCCAAGATCAACCTTGTGATTTCGACAAACCCGATGGTAGTTACGGAAAGGTAGAACCGTTTCAGCCTGCGCATGCTGGGTATGGCCAGCAAGAACCCGATGAGCCCAGTGAACAGGGCCGCAAAAGGCAATGCGGTCCAAAAGGGCATCTTCAGGTTAATCATGGCCAGGGCCGATGCATAACTGCCAATACCCCAGAAGGCTACCTGGGTGAATCCCATCATGCCGGTGTAGCCAAGGTAGATGTTCAGGCCCGCAGCCAGGATCAAGTAGATCGAGGCCAAGTTGAGGACACTCATGTAGTACCTGGATTCGACAATTTGGGGGATTAGGACGGCGATCGCTATCAACACCAGGTAGAAAATGCTCTTACGAAAACTAGTCCTTTGCACTCATATTACCCCCTAGCTAGACCTTTTCTGCCACAATTTCGCCGAATATGCCCTGGGGCCTGACCAGCAGGAATAGGATGAGGAGCAGAAACGCCCATGCATCCCGGTAGGCAGAAGACAGATAGTAGGCTGCGAAGGTTTCTGTCACTCCTACACACAACCCGCCGATGATAGCCCCGGGGATGCTGCCGAATCCCCCTACCACTGTGGAAGCAAAGGCCTTGGAAAGAATTTGGGCGATTGCCGGCGAAACGAAAAAAAGCGGTGCGGCAAAGATGCCAGCGATTGCCGCCAGGATGGTGCTGTAGGCGAAGGTGAAATCGATCATCTTCGGAACCTTAATGCCCATCAGAGCTGCTGTATCTTGGTCTTGAGCCACCGCACGCATCTTCCGTCCCAGCCAGGTTCGCTTAAAGAACATGGTTTGGAAAAGAAGCAGTGCCAGGGTGATGACGGCGATGGCAATGTTTTGCGGTGGTACCCTGGCTCCCAACAGCTCAAGGGGCGGGCCTCCGAGAAGGGGCGGGAAAAACAAAGGCGCCCTGCCCCAAAGGACGTAAACGCCGTCGTTTAGGAAGACGGACACGCCAATGGTGCTGATGATGACAATGGTCGATCCCTGATCTCGCAGGGGGTAGTAGGCGATTCGTTCAAACAAAACCCCAACGAAGCCCATGACGATGGCGCTGCAGATGACGGACAATATCACCGGCAGCCCTGCTTTAGTAAGGAAGGTTACTCCGATGTAGGCTCCCAGCATTACCAAAGAGCCCTGGGCAAAGTTGACCACACCTGCAGAGCTGTAAATCAAGACGATGCCGAGGGCGCATAAAGCGTAAACAAAACCCATAGCTATTCCGCTGAAGAGAAGTTGTAAAATGGTGTTCAATGTTCTGCCTCTCCCATCCCCGTGGATTTTGATCCAGCGAGGCGGCCCCGCTAGGGGGCCGCCGACACTTTACTTGTAGGGCTCAAAGTCAACGGTTACGGTGGAGATGTACCGTTCACCCTCGGGGACAACCTGAATCACGT
>JAAZLZ010000094.1 GCA_012799075.1 Bacillota bacterium | reverse complement strand
GTGGTGAAGATCTTCATGGTGGAGCCGGGCTCATATTGATCGACACAGGCAGCACAGCGCCGTACTTCCTTACCGTAATCCCAGTAGCAATTGGGATCGAAGGAGGGATGCACAGCTAAGGCTAGTACCTCTCCTGTCCTAGGGTCCATCACCAACAAGACGCCTTGTCGGGAGCCGGTCTCTTCGACGGCTCGAGCCAGTTCCCGCTCCGCGATGTATTGGATCACTTTGTCGATGGTCAAAACAACGCTCTCCCCATCCTGGGGAGAGACGTTTCGCTGAACACCTCCGGGTATCTGACGGCCGGCGGCATCGGTTTCCACCAAGGCCCTGCCCGCAACACCAGCCAGAACTGGGTCTAAAGCATACTCAAGCCCCTCCAGCCCCTGGTTGTCCACACCGACGATGCCAAGAACATGGGCAGCCAGCTGACCGTTGGGATAGAATCGATGGGGCCTTTGCACCAGGCGGATGCCGTCCAGGTCCATCTCTTTAATTGAGCGGGCCGTCTTCGCGTCCAGGCCCCGGGCTACCCAAGCCCTAGCGGCAGGGCGGGTGAGAATCCGCTTCAGTTCAGTTCGATCTCGGCCTAATACCGGAGCAAGCTTTCCGGCTGTCTGGTCCGGATCCCTTACTTCCATCAAATGGGCCTCGATGGCCGTCGATGAAACGGTCAAGGCCAACTCGTTCATGTTCCGATCATAGATGGTCCCCCGATGGGCATCGATGGACATATTGCGCAGCCGTTGGCTTAAGGCCTTGTCGTGAAAGGCATCGGTCCGGTAAACCTGAAGATAAAATAGACGTATGATAACGAGGACGACCGCCAGGCACAAAAGGACGCAAAGGCAAGCAACCCTCCGGCGAACCACCGCGGAAGTAATTGGCTTCACCATGGCAACCCCCTAGAATCTGCCCATTCGTCCGGCTTCTACCTGGCCGCCCGGCAGGAACCATCCGGCTAGCCAAGAGGAAACACTGGCCAGCAAAGAATCGGTCGGCGGGGTTGGCGTTTGCTCTTTTCGGTGAGGGATGTCCTCCTGGTTTCTCCCGGTATTAAGAACGATATACTCGTATGAATCCGGTTTAATCATACCCAGCTCGGCGCGAGCCGCCCTTTCCACGTACTCTGGTGATCCAACCCGCAAGAGCTCCACCTGCAAATGCTGGTGTTGGGACTCCGCCTGGGCCAATAACCTTTTGGTCTCTTCAAGCTGGTAGCCTAATTCGACGATAGTCGTATGTAAGGCAATCTGACCCAAGGCAACGGCTACCGTCAATACCATGAAGAAGCTTGCCAAAACCACGGGATTGACCACGTATTTCCCTTGCTTGGGCTTTCTCAATGGACGGGGCTCCTGATAGACTTCCAGCTTACGAGCAGTCGCCGTCATCTCCAATCACTTCCTTCCCAACTTTTCAGCGCCCCTGAGCTTGGCACTGCGCGCCCGAGGATTTTCCTGTACTTCTTCCTGTTTAGGAACCAAGGGTCGGGGGGTGATGACTCGCACTTTGGGTTCCTTGTTGCAGATGCAGACGGGGGCTTTTGGGGGGCACACGCAAGACCGGGCCAGATCCCGAAAGGTCCCTTTGACAATCCGATCCTCCAGAGAATGAAAGGAAATAACCCCGATTCGTCCACCGGTCTTGAGCAGGTCCACAGCTTGCCGGAGGGCCTTTTCGATTCCCCCCAGCTCATCGTTGACCGCGATGCGCAGGGCTTGAAAGGTTCTCTTGGCAGGATGGGGCCCCCGTCGACGGGCGGCGGCTGGGATGGCTTCCTTGATGACGTCCACCAGTTGAAAAGTGGTGACGAAGGGCTCTTTTCGGCGGGCAGCCACGATAAACTCTGCAATCCGGTCTGCCCAGCGCTCTTCCCCATAACGGCGGATAATGTCCCTCAACTCCATCTCCGAAGCCGTATTCAGCAATTCTGCGGCGGTCCGAGGTACAGACGGATCCATCCGCATATCTAAAGGAGCATTATGCATATAGCTAAAGCCCCTTTGAGGCAAATCCACTTGGTGGGACGAAACCCCCAAATCGAACAGGAAGCCATCGACTTCCTTCAGGTCCAGATCCGACAGGACTTGTTTAAGACCAAAGAAGTTGGCCCTGACAAGGGTAAGCTGGTCGGCGAATTCCTGCAAGTTTTCCCGGGAAGCGGCAATAGCCGCAGGATCCCGGTCGATGCCGATCAGTCGACCTTGGGGTCCGATTTGCTCCAGGACAAGGCGGGCATGACCTCCACCACCCACCGTACAGTCCACATAAGTCCCTCCGGACCGGCAGGCTAGAACCTCCAAGACTTCCTTGGGCATTACTGGAACATGATGGTAACTCAAACCGCATCCCCCAATTGGGCACTAAATGCCCAGCTCCACAATCTTCTCCGCTATTTCTTCATAGGAGGCGGTAGCCTTGTCGATGTAGTCATCCCACAGTTCCTTGCTCCACAACTCCACTCGATTGGCAACTCCGATGACCACCAGATCTTTGGTCATCTGGGCATATTCGCGAAGGTTGACTGGGAGCATTATCCGCCCCTGTTTGTCCAACTCGCATTCGCTGGCTCCCGAAAAGAAGAATCGGACAAAAGAGCGGGCATCGCTCTTGGTCAAGGGGAGCTCCTTCAGTTTGTTCTCCAAGATTTCCCATTCCGTCAGAGGGTAGGCAAACAGACACCCATCCAAACCCCGAGTAACGATGAATCTCTCACCTAGTCCAGCTCGGAATTTGGCCGGGATAATCAGGCGTCCTTTACTATCTAGGGTGTGCTGGTACTCCCCCATGAACATGGGCACTAACTCCCCCGCACCACAATTTCCCCCACTTTGCACCACTTTCCCCCACTAGTAGTTAATGCTTTCGTGATCTCCCCCCCGATTCCTCCCTGGCCACAAAATATTATTTCTGCAGAAGAATGTCCGCCTAAGTCTGATCCAGATTGGTCAGCTGCAGCTCAAAGATGTCCAGTTCACACTTAAGGTCGTCGCCTTCCCAGTAGTTGCAGTTGCTGCAGCTGGCGGGGCTGCCATCCTCGTCTATCGGCCAGTACTCGGTACAAGTCTCACCCACCGCTCTCATCTGATCCTCATTCGGCATCGCGCCACCTCCTTTGTGTTTAGAATGTCTGCCCGCCAAACGGGTTATCCACGGGGCACCATGTGGCAACTGCCGACCTTCCTAAATATACTGATATGGTTCCTTCTAACCAAGAAGAAAGAGGAGGCATCGATATGCGTCGGCTAGTCTGGACCCTATTGCTTTATCTGGTTGCCTTTAGTTTGGCGGCCTCGGCTGCCCCATTTCCCGCTAAACCCCTCACCTATATTATTTGCTTTGACCCCGGGGGACAGTCAGACCTGGAGGCAAGGCGACAACAGCCCCTGCTGGAAGAACTTCTAGGAACATCAGTGATCGTCCAGTACAAAATCGGGGGCGGCGGTTCATTGGGCTGGGCCGAATTGGCCAACAGTCCCCCCGATGGCTGCACAATGGCCGGGATCAACCTCCCCCACATTATCCTGCAGCCCCTGCTGAGGGGTGATGCGGGCTACTCCACGGAAGCCATCGTCCCGCTGGCCCTTTTTCAAGCCACGCCCATCGGCTTGGCCGTCGCCAAGGATAGTCCCTGGCAGACCCTTGATGATTTCGTCGCGTATGCCCAGGACCATCCAGGAGCGATCACCGTGGGCGGATCGGGCACATACTCTGGTCACCACCTAGCCCATCTTCAATTGGAAAAGCTAACGAATACCAAGCTCAGCTATGTTCCTTTCACCGGAGCCGCTCCCCAGGTTGCCGCCTTCTTAGGGGGACACATTTCCGCGATGCTGGCCAACTCCAATGACCTGGTGCTCCATCGGGATAAAGTCCGCGTCTTGGCCTTTGGCGCTCGGGAAAGGTTCTCCCTGCTGCCCGATGCACCCACCTTTCTAGAGCTGGGTCTTGACATGATCCCAAGCATTGACCGGGGCGTCGGAGTGCCCAAGGGCACTCCTTTGGAACAGATCGCCATCTTGGAACAGGCCTTTTTGACCATCATGGAGCGGCCTGACATCCAGGAGGCCATGATCAGTCAGGGTTTTGTCCCCTTAAGGCTTTCCAGAGAGGAATCCCAACGGTACATCCGGGAAATGGCCGAGGAGTACGGGGCGATCCTACAGGAACTGAATCTTACAGGGGCTCAATGAGCCCCTGTTCCCAGGAGGCGGGAATATGTTGGCGCAAGCGGCGATAGCTTTCGGAAATATTTTTGCCTGGCCAAACTTTGCCTTTCTGACCTTAGGTACTTTTGCGGGGATCGTGGTGGGCTGCCTGCCTGGCCTTACGGCCACCATGGCCCTAGCCCTATTGGTCCCCTTCACCTTCACCATGCCGGCCATGGAGGGCCTCATCATGCTCAGCGGACTCTACATCGGCGCCATGTATGGGGATGCCATCCCGGCCACTTTGATCAATACCCCTGGCACACCCTCGGCTATTGCCACCACCTTCGACGGGTTCCCCTTGGCCAAAAAGGGGATGGCCCAGCACTCCCTGGTGGCAGCCGCCTTCAGCTCCCTGATTGGAGGGCTGGTCGGCACCGCGATGCTTCTCTTTCTGTCTCCGCCCCTGGCCAAGATCGCCATCAAGTTCGGGCCCGGAGAATACTTCTGGATGGCCATCTTTGGACTGACAATCATCGCCACCCTATCGACCGGGTCCATCCTAAAGGGACTGATCGGGGGGGCCCTGGGATTGCTGCTGAGCACCGTGGGCATTTCTCCTATCGCCGGCGATGTGCGCTTTACTTTCGGCCTTCCTTCTCTGCAGGGCGGCATCGAATTGATCGTCGCTTTGATCGGCTTTTTCTCTTTGCCCCAGGTCTTGGAAATGGTGGAGCAATACCACCTGCACAAGCACATCGGTGCCTTTTCCCCCAAGCCGGGGATCAACATGCAGGTAATCAGGGAACTGGCAAGAAAACCCGGGCTTTTGCTCCGATCTAGCCTGGTGGGCACCATCGTCGGCATTATCCCCGGTGCCGGGGGTAATATTGCCAGTCTTGTCTCCTACAATGAAGCAGTCCGCTGGTCCAGCCATCCCGAGCAATTCGGCCAGGGAACTATTGAAGGTGTAGCCGCGTCAGAGGCTGCCAATAGTGCCGTTGTACCCGGCGCCCTAACACCCCTGTTGACCTTGGGCATCCCCGGTTCGCCTGCAGCAGCCGTCATCTTGGGGACCCTGCTTCTCCATGGCTTGAGGCCTGGTCCCGAGCTTTACACCGAGTTTAGTGAAATCACCTATGCCCTCATCTTTTCCCTGATCGTCAGTTCAGGGGTGATGTTCATCATGGGGCTTTGGGGCTCCCAATGGTTCGCCCGGATGATCAACTTCCCCGTAAGCTTCCTAGCTCCCATGATCACCTTCTTAAGTGTCATTGGCTCCTACGCGATCCGCAACAATTACCTTGATGTAGTCACCATGCTCGGCTTCGGCTTTCTTGGTTATGGAAGCCGGAAGCTCGGCTTTCATCCCGGTCCCATCGTGCTGGGACTAATCCTTGGTCCCATGGCGGAGCAGGGATTGGTTCAGGGAATGATCATCGGCCGGGCCTCTGGCTCCATCCTCCATTACTTCTTCAGTCGTCCTCTATCGGCAGTCCTCATTCTTCTGTCGATTATTTCAGCCCTTTGGCCCTTCCTGGCCAAATCGTACCGCCGCCAGATCAAAAGGGGGTAAAGCCTATGTTCAATTCCGACCTCACCGCCGCTTCCCTGGTTCTGGGCATATCCGCCCTTGCCTGGACCCAGACCATTCATTTCAGTCCACTGGGGGGAATATTCGTCCGGTTCGTCCTGGGCGTTTTGACCTTGCTAGGGCTTGTCTTGCTCCTGAAGGGCCTTTGGTTCCCTGAGATGGGTCTTTGGCAGCAACCGGGGGAAGACTTCCGTCTAGTGTTGTCCATGGGCGGAGGCATGGCAGCTTATCTAGTCTTGATTCCCTACCTGGGCTTTCTCTTGGCGAGCATCTTGTTTTTCAGCTTGACCTCCTGGCTCCTCGACCGGCATGCCCATGCCGAAAAGCGCTTCCTTCGCTCCTGCAGCGCAGGGATCGGATTGACCGTCCTTTTCTTCCTTGCCTTTAAGTACGCCCTATCCGTCCCCTTACCGGCGGGGGTTCTTTGGGGTTAAAGTAAAAGAAGGAGTTAATTCTGATAATGTGGAATAGGGCGAATATGCTTTAAGAAAGGAGGCGTTCTTGGGGCCGGAAAAAGGGGAGGCACTTCCGCAGACAAACGAAGGGAGTGGAAAATAGGTGAAGCTTCATACTAAGATCTTCATTGGTCTTGTAGGCGGCATTGTGGCTGGGGCGATTTTCGGACCCCTTAGCAAGAGCATCGCCCCCGTTGGCACCCTATTTCTAAACCTTATCCGGATGATCATTATCCCGTTGGTTTTTTCCTCATTAGTTGTTGGAGCGGCCAATATCGGTGATATACGGTCCCTGGGACGCATAGGAGGCAAGACAGTGGTATTCTATCTAGTAACGACCGGCCTGGCGGTTATCATCGGACTTGTCCTCGCAAACCTCATCGGTCCAGGGCAGGGGCTCACTATCGACGTGGAGGCTGCCCAGGTGACGGCCCGGGAGGCCCCCTCCGTCGCCAGCGTGATTTTGGGCCTTGTCCCCACCAATCCCTTTCAGGCAATGATCGAGGGGAACATGCTCCAAATCATCGTCCTTGCCCTGTTTTTGGGACTCGGAATCACCATGGTCGGCAAGACAGCTCAAGTCGTCCTTGACTTTTTCACCGCCTTCGCTGAAGTCATGTACAGACTGACCGGGGTCATCATGGAACTGGCTCCCTACGGGGTTTTCGCCCTCATCGCACCAGTAGTTGCATCCTACGGGCCAGGGGTGGTGCTCCCCCTATTCAAGGTAATCCTCGCGGTCTATCTTGGCTGCATCCTCCATTGGCTCATCGTCTACAGCCCTCTCGTCAGAGGGCTGGGCAAGCTCAACCCCTGGCAATTCTTCCGGGAGATCTCACCGGCCCAGATTTATGCCTTCAGCACCTGCAGCAGCTCGGGCACCCTTCCGATATCAATGGAATGCGCCCGCAAGCTGGGCATACCCAACCAGATCAGCAGCTTCGTCCTGCCTTTGGGCGCTACCGTTAACATGGATGGAACCGCTTTATACCAAGGGGTATGCGCCCTGTTCATCGCCCAAGTTTATGGGCTCAGCCTGGGCTTGGCCCAACAGTTGATGATTGTGCTCACTGCAACCTTAGCTTCCATCGGCACCGCCGGGGTGCCCGGCGCCGGGCTGATCATGTTGTCCATGGTGCTTGCCGGTGTTGGCCTGCCTTTGGAGGGCATTGCACTGGTGGCCGGCATCGACCGGATCCTAGACATGATCCGCACCACTACCAACATCACCGGTGACTTGGTAGGCGCCGTCATCATTGCCGAGTCGGAAGCCGAGCGTTCCATTGCCGAATCCCCATCGTTGCCCAGATAACAGCTAGAGGGACTGGTCCAGGTCTTGCCTGGAGCAGTCCCTCTAAAAAGTTGGGAGTAGGCCTGTAAGCCGGGTTCTGTCGAGGGTAATCATCCTTCTACGATATCGGTTGCCCGATACCTCCAGCGACCTAACCCGAGGGATCAGCGGGCAGCTTCATCCCCCTCCTATTTGGTCTTTCTCCGGGTGGGGTTTGCCAAGCCAGCTAGTCGCCTAGCTGCTGGTGCGCTCTTACCGCACCATTTCACCCTTGCCCTTGGGGCGGTTTGCTTTCTGTGGCACTTTCCTTGGGGTCACCCCCACTGGGCGTTACCCAGCACCCTGCCCTATGGAGCCCGGACTTTCCTCGGATGCCACCTTGCGGCCCGGCACCCGCGATCACCCAGCCTACTCCAAAGTCATTGTATCATGATAAGTCCCCTTAGGGAATTAGATCATAG
>JAAZLZ010000093.1 GCA_012799075.1 Bacillota bacterium | reverse complement strand
TAGGTTCGACCACTTAGATAATACCCCAGAGACTCCCACCTTTTCCAGTATCCGTTTTAATCTTGCGAGATACTGTGAACGAAACTCTAGCCCTTCTACCAAAATTGATGGGGTGGAGGTTCACAAGAGGCGATTCATGTGGTAGAATGTATGGCGAATAGGGTGTGAGCCATTAGCTCAGTCGGTAGAGCACCGGACTTTTAATCCGGGTGTCGGAGGTTCGAATCCTCCATAGCTCACCATTAGATGCGAGAGTGGTGGAACTGGCAGACACGCAAGACTTAGGATCTTGTGCTGCAAGGCATGGGGGTTCGAGTCCCCCCTCTCGCACCATAATTTCCAATCGAGGCGGAGAAAATTCCGCTGCTTTTTTTGCATGGGAAGTCTTGGCGGCCAGGGAGCAAGCCGGATAAACTAATAACGTGTTGGCAAGGCATCTTGAGGGAGGAACGATAAATGAAGGTGCACGTGGAAAGGCGGCCCGGCAGCCGGGTCTTCATGGAAGTGGAAGTGGAGGAGAGCCTCGTCGAGGAGGCCTTAGACAAGGCTTATCGGAAGTTGGTTAAGCAGGTGAATGTACCTGGCTTTCGTCGTGGCAAGACCCCTCGCCGTATCTTTGAACTCCATGTAGGCAAAGAGCTCTTGTATAGCGAAGCGTTGGAAGGGCTCATTGCCGACAATTACCGAGCGGCTGTTAGAGATAATGATCTTGAACCGATTGGCTCCCCCGAATTCGATGTAGAGCAGCTGGAAGAAGACAAGCCTTTCAAGTTCACTGTTGAGGTGGATGTAAGACCCGAGGTTGCCTTGGGGGAGTACAAGGATTTGACGGTTGATAAAGTCGTTACCCGAATTGATGACGCCAAACACGTGGAACCGGCCATTGAGAGACTGCTGGAAGAACATGCGGAGCTAGTCGTTATTGAACGGACGGAGGTCCAGGAGGGCGACTTCGTTATTATGGACTTTGAAGGCTACATAGACGGTCAGCCCTTTCCCGGCGGTGCCGCCAAAGGTTTCATGCTGGAAGTTGGCAGTGGGACGTTGATACCCGGGTTTGAAGATCAGCTCATCGGCGTTCAAGTCAATGGAGAAACCGACGTCAACCTGGTTTTCCCTGAGGACTATCCGGCGGAGGAATTAGCGGGCAAGGATGTTGTGTTTAAAGTAGTCGTCAAAGAAATCAAGGAGAAACGGCTGCCGGAGCTGAATGATGAATTTGCCAAAGATGTGGCCGACTGTGATTCTGTTGAAGAGCTGAGGAAACAAGTCCGACTCGGGATGGAAAGGGTTGCTGAAGACGAGGCGGAAAAAGACTTGCGACGACAGCTTGAGACGTTGGTGGTGGAAAATGCAAAGCTGGAGACTCCTGAAGGATTGGTGGAGGGAGAACTCGATCGGCTAATTGCCATCCTGGCCAATGACCTGGCGAGAAGGGGTATTTCCCTGGAGTATTACATGGAGAGCGCAGGCATTGACATGAACCGACTGAGAAGCGATTTTCGCGAAAGGGCAGAATGGAACGTTCGGCGTGACTTCGTCCTGTATTCTATTGCCGAGAACGAAGGAATTCAAGTCGCAGAAGAAGAAATAGAAACCATGATTGAGGGCATGCTAAGGGCCGAATCCGATCGCGACGAGGCCCGTGCGGAATGGTGGGGGACTGTTGGAGATGTGTTGTTGAAGTCCAAAGTCATGGATTTCTTGGTGGAAAATGCCCAGGTAAAAGAAGTTGAAGAAGGCGAAGCTGCTACAGAGGAGACTCCAGCGGAAGAGACGGAATAACTCTTTTCCAGCACAACAAGGAGGTGCCCCTTCTGTAGTCGGCCCTCGTGGGAGAGCATATATTGAAGGGGAGGATGGGGGTATATGAGCACCTTAATACCCATGGTAGTTGAGCAAACGAATCGGGGAGAAAGGGCATATGACATTTACTCCCGGTTGCTCAAGGAAAGAATAGTCTTCATTGGCGGACCCATTGATGATTATCTGGCTAATCTGGTTATCGCCCAGTTGCTTTTCTTGGAAAGCGAAGATCCCGATAAGGATATTCACCTATACATCAATAGCCCGGGGGGTGTGGTGTACTCGGGATTGGCGATTTACGATACGATGCAATATATCCGTCCCCCGGTATCGACGATTTGCATCGGCATGGCCGCTAGCATGGCTGCTTTGCTGTTGACAGCAGGGGCCGAGGGCAAGCGATTCGCGTTGCCTTTCTCCCGCATCATGATTCACCAACCTATGGGAGGAGTAAGGGGCCAAGCGACGGAGATCGAAATTGAGGCTCGAGAAATTCTGCGGCTGAAACGAATCGGGCATGAGATCTTGGTGAAGCATACAGGTCAGGAGCTGGCCAGGGTGGAACAGGACACGGAAAGGAATTACTACATGTCCGCGGAGGAAGCCAAGGAGTACGGTTTGATCGATGGCATCTTGGATAAAGGGCTTAAGGCGGCGGAATAGTCCTGGGGCCTTTGCAAATTCAATGGTGATGCTTCCTTAAGAGGTGATACGATGTTTAAGTTTGGGGAGGAGAAGGGCCAACTTAAATGCTCCTTCTGTGGCAAGATTCAAGAGCAGGTCAAAAAACTGATCGCTGGCCCCGGGGTTTACATCTGCGATGAGTGCATTGAGCTCTGCAACGAAATAATTGAGGAAGAGCTCAGCGAGGACATGGATGTGGATTTGGGGAGTATCCCCAAACCAAGGGAGATCAAAGAGACCCTCGACCAGTACGTAATCGGCCAGGAGCAAGCGAAAGTTGCGCTGTCTGTTGCCGTGTATAACCACTACAAGCGGATTAACTGCGGCATGCGTATGGATGATGTGGAGCTGCAAAAGAGCAACATCCTTCTCCTAGGGCCCACCGGATGCGGGAAGACCCTTCTTGCCCAGACTCTGGCCAAGATACTCAATGTGCCTTTTGCCATCGCCGATGCCACATCTTTGACGGAAGCAGGCTACGTAGGCGAAGACGTGGAGAACATTCTACTCAAATTGATTCAGGCCGCTGATTACGATGTGGAGCGGGCGGAAAGAGGCATCGTCTACATCGATGAAGTTGATAAGATAGCGCGTAAGTCCGAAAACCCATCCATCACCAGGGACGTTTCCGGTGAGGGTGTACAGCAGGCCCTTCTCAAGATCTTGGAGGGGACTATTGCCAGCGTCCCGCCCCAGGGTGGACGCAAGCACCCCCATCAGGAATTCATCCAACTGGACACGACCAACATCCTGTTCATTTGCGGAGGGGCCTTCGATGGTCTGGAGAAGATTATCGAGTCCAGGGTGGGCAAGAAAAACATGGGCTTTGGGGCGGACATCCGGCGGAGAGAGGAAAAGCAGATCGGTGAGATCCTACGGCAGATCATGCCGGAAGATCTGTTGCGGTTCGGTTTGATTCCGGAATTCGTGGGAAGACTGCCCTTGGTGGTTCCATTAGACAGCCTTGATGAGAATGCCTTGGTGAGGATCCTCATCGAACCTCGCAACGCCTTAGTGAAACAGTTTCGGAAGCTATTTGAGATGGACGGCGTTGAACTAGAGATTACAGAGGATGCCTTAATGGCTGTTGCCCGCAAGGCATTGGCCAGGAAGACTGGGGCTAGAGGGCTGCGGGCCATCCTGGAGGAAGTCATGCTGGAGATCATGTACGATATTCCATCCCGTCGGGATATTAAAAAGTGCGTGGTCACGAAGGAAACCATTGAAGACAAGGAGCCGCCTCGCATGGTCCTGGTGGATCGGAAAATGAAAAAGGAAGAGCCTGCCTAGGTTCATTGGATTTGGCTCCAAGTGTGGGACAGCCGATAATCGGCTGTCCCGTTTTCTTTATGCCCCGGGGGATAGAGGACGGTGCGGGTTTAAAAGGGGGGCCGCCAGGGAATATTACAGGTGCAAGGAGGGAGAGACCTTCAATGGAGATGATGGGTATGTTCGGAGTGGTGAATCTGATCTTTGCAGTGGTTATCGGTCTTTACTTCTGGAACCTGCTCAGGGCCCAGCATACGAGTCGTTCCGCAGTAGACCGGGAATCCCGCAAGGAAATGGAGAAGCTAGAGCGGATGAAGGCCATATCGTTGAGTGAGCCCCTATCCGAACGTACTCGACCTACCAAGTTCGAAGAGATCATTGGCCAATCCGCTGGCTTACGAGCCTTGCGAGCGGCTTTGTGCGGCCCTAACCCCCAGCATGTGATCATCTACGGTCCTCCGGGAGTAGGCAAGACCGCTGCGGCACGGGTTGTCCTGGAAGAGGCCAAGAAGAATCCTGCATCACCCTTTCGAGAGTACTCCAATTTCATTGAGATCGATGCCACGACGGCCCGCTTTGATGACCGGGGCATTGCCGATCCCCTGATGGGCTCGGTGCACGATCCGATTTATCAGGGAGCTGGGCCCTTGGGTATGGCGGGCATCCCCCAACCCAAGCCCGGTGCGGTGACCAAGGCCCACGGCGGACTTCTTTTTTTGGACGAAATCGGGGAACTCCATCCGATTCAAATGAACAAGCTCCTTAAAGTCCTTGAAGACCGGCGGGTCTACTTGGAAAGCGCTTACTACAGCTCGGAGGATGCCAACATTCCCCAGCACATCCACGAGATCTTCCAGAAGGGGCTGCCTGCTGATTTTCGTCTGGTGGGGGCGACCACCAAGATGCCCGAGGATATTCCCATGGCCATTCGTTCCCGCTGTGTGGAGGTATTCTTCCGTCCCTTGCTGCCCGATGAGGTGACGATCATCGCCGGGAATGCCGTCGATCGCATCGGTTTCCAGCTGGAAGAAGGCGCGCTAAATGTGATCAAGCGCTACGCGGCTAATGGACGGGAAGCGGTGAACATGGTCCAGCTGGCCGCAGGACTAGCCCAGACAGGGGGTCGAAGAGTCCTGCTGAGAGAAGACCTGGAGTGGGTGGTCAACAACGGCCAGCACAATCCCCGTCCTGACCATCGGATCCCGGATGTTCCCCAGGTGGGGTTTGTCAATGGGATGGCGGTCTATGGCCCCAACATGGGCATGTTAATCGAAGTTGAGGCATCGGCAATTCCAGCGGCGGAAGCCAAAGGGACCGTTGTCATCACTGGAGTGATCGAGGAAGAGGAGATGGGTGGTCATGGGCGGACGGTGCGTCGGAAGGGGATGGCGAAGGGCTCCATGGATAACGTGATCACCGTCCTCCGCCGGAATCTAGGACTATGTCCACATAAGTATGATCTGCATGTCAACTTCCCTGGCGGGGTGCCAATCGATGGACCTTCCGCAGGCATCGCCCTTGTCACTGCTTTGTATTCTGCGATCACCGATCTTACGGTAGACAACCTGGTAGCAATGACGGGGGAGATTTCCATCCGGGGACTCGTGCGTCCGGTGGGCGGGGTTGTGGCGAAGCTGGAGGCAGCCAGACTAGCGGGAGTGCGGCGGGCCATCATCCCCAAGGAAAACTGGCAGGATACCTTTGAGCAGTATGCGACCATGAAAGTTATACCGGTTGAGAGGATCGAAGAAGTCATTGAACATGCAGTTTCCCCCCAGAATGGCGCCAAGCTGGCTTCGTTCACCCCGGGGCTTTGAATCATCCCTGGTTATGGGCTAGGAACAGTCTTGCTTGCTCCAAAACACCAAAAGACCAACTTCCCTCCTAAAGAATCCCCATGATTTACTTGCCTCCTCACCTTTGGTCTGGTAGAATCTCTAGCTGTAGGCGCGCCCGTTTTTGGGATCCTGCTTCTACTTAGCCGAGGGGGTCTGTTTCCTGGCCGGTGGAAGGAGATTGGCAGGTTTGTCCCGAACTATACACGGGTTACGTCCGTCAGGTCGTAGATGCCCTGACGAATTTGTTTTTAGGGTGATGGTGTATGGCTGTTCAACGTGATGACCTTGAATTGGCTGTCGACATCCTGCCCATCCTGCCCCTGCGGGGACTCCTTGTTTTTCCCTACATGGTAATACCTTTGGATGTGGGCCGTCCGAAGTCCGTTGCAGCTTTGGAAGAGGCGGTTATGCAGGAGCGGCACATCTTCCTTTGTGCCCAGAAGGACAGCACTATAGAAGAACCCGATGCAAAGGATGTATATACCATAGGTACTGTTTGCGAGATCAAACAGCTCCTCAAGATGCCCGAAGGGCAGATCCGGGTGCTAGTGGAAGGGCTCTATCGTGCCCGTCTGTTGAAGGTGTTGCAGAGTGGTCCCTTCATGAAAGGCCGAATCCAGCAAGTGGATGAGGATATGGAAGAAAGCCGCGAGATGAAGGCCTTGATGCGGGTTGCTCTTGACCGCTTCGAGGATTACGTCAAGCTCAGCAAGCGGATCCCAACGGAGATGCTAGTTGCCCTCAATGGCATTGAAGAGCCTGGCCGTTTGGCCGATACAATAGGCGCTCAGCTGAACTTAAGTGTAAGCAAACGCCAGGAATTGTTGGAGGAATTATCTGTTAAGGAACGACTATCTAGGGTCTGCGTATTTCTCGCTGAAGAGTTGGAGATTCTGAGGCTGGAGAGGAAGATCCATTTGCAGGTGCGTCAGCAAATGGAGAAAGCCCAGAAGGAATACTACCTTCGGGAGCAGATAAAGGTGATTCAGCGGGAATTGGGCGAGGGGGACGGGCGGCAATCGGAGATGGAGCAATTGCGGGAGCTCATCGAAGAGGCCGAGATGCCCCCTGAGGCCCATGAGAAGGCTCTCCACGAGCTGGGCCGGCTGGAAAACATGCCTCCCATGGCGGCGGAGGCGGTAGTAGTAAGGACTTATCTTGATTGGCTGATCAACCTGCCGTGGAATGTCTTTACGGAGGAACAGCTGGACATTAATAAGGCCCAGTCAATTTTAGCTGAAGACCACTACGGACTGGAGAAGGTCAAGGAGCGGATCCTTGAATTCTTGGCTGTCCGCCAATTGGGCGGCCAGCTTAAGGGCCCAATCCTGTGTTTTGTGGGTCCGCCTGGCGTTGGGAAGACTTCCCTGGCCAAATCGATTGCTAGAGCAATGGGCCGTAATTTTGTGCGCTTCTCCCTGGGGGGAGTCCGTGATGAAGCGGAGATCCGGGGGCATCGACGCACCTACATTGGAGCCATGCCCGGAAAGATTATCCAATCGGTACGCAAGGCGGGATCGGCCAACCCCCTGATTCTTCTCGATGAGGTGGACAAGATGGTGATGGATGTGCGGGGAGATCCGGCATCAGCCCTGTTGGAGGCCCTCGATCCCGAACAGAATAGTCAATTTGGCGATCATTATCTAGAGGTGCCCTATGATCTTTCCCATACCTTCTTCATAACCACCGCCAACTACTTGCGAGGCATCCCCCGGCCCTTGCAGGACAGGATGGAGATCATTGAAATACCGGGGTACACTGAAGAGGAGAAGCTGGCCATTGCCCGCCATCATCTCTGGCCCAAACAGGTGGAAAACCACGCTCTGGCGGGTCATCGGGTCACAGTCACCTCCGATGCCATGCGGTCAATCATCAACGAGCATACCAGGGAGTCGGGAGTTCGGGAGTTGGATCGCAAACTGGCTACAATTTGCCGTAAGGTTGCCCGGGAGATTCTAACCACAGAGAGGAAAGGGACCCGGATTACGGCCAACAATTTGACGGAGTACCTGGGGGTGCCCCGCTACCGGCAGAGCATATTGGACCAGGTGGACAGAATAGGGGTGGTTACCGGTCTTGCTTATACGGAAGTTGGGGGAGACATCATGGATGTTGAGGTTACGGTCGTCGCCGGCAAGGGCAATCTGGTCCTGACGGGAAAACTAGGCGAAGTGATGCGGGAGTCGGCTCAGGCTGCCTTAAGCTTCGTCCGGTCTCGAACTAGTGAACTGGGCATCCGGGATGATTTCTATGAACACTATGATGTGCATGTCCACGTTCCGGAAGGTGCGGTGCCCAAGGATGGACCTTCCGCCGGCATCACCATCACGACGGCTTTGGTTTCTGCCCTGACGGGGCGTCCGGTCCGGGGACAGGTGGCCATGACTGGGGAGGTCACCCTGCGGGGCCGCGTTTTGCCTGTGGGAGGACTGAAAGAGAAGCTGCTGGCGGCACGTCGGTCGGGTGTCAAAATGGTCCTCTTGCCTGGGGAAAACAAGAAGGATGTGAGTGAGATCCCCGAGAACATCCTACAGGACCTCGACCTTCGCTTTGTCGAGCATATGGATCAGGTGCTTGATTTGGTACTGCTTCCTTCACCGCCCGCATGTTGGCCCCAGATGGAGAGACCGCCCATAGAGCCCCGATTCGTTCCACCATCGGTCACCCAGGAGAGCCCCTGGGTGGAGGACGGCCATGGTTCTTAAGGAAGCTCGTTATGTTTGCAGCGCCGTCAAATCGAGCCAGTATCCCCTCGATGAGCTGCCGGAGATCGCATTGGTCGGCCGGTCAAACGTCGGCAAGTCCTCTCTGATCAATACTTTGGTGGGTCGCAGGAGCTTGGCCCGGACTAGCTCCCGCCCGGGGCGGACCCAGACCATTAATTTTTACCTGGTCGATGAGGAATTCTACCTGGTGGACCTGCCTGGTTATGGATTTGCCCAGGTGCCGAAGCGGGTCCGGGATACATGGGGGCCGATGATTGAGGGCTATCTATCGGGCCGTCGGGAGTTGGCCGGCATCATCTTGCTGGTTGACGCACGGCATTCCGCTAATGCTAATGACGTTCAAATGGCTGACTGGCTTCATCATCACCGGCTGCCCTTTGGGGTTGTAGCCACCAAAGTCGATAAGGTGTCCCGCGGGCATCGGAAAGGCCGGATGCAGGAACTGGCAACGGCCTTCGGGGCGGACGATGTGCTCGCTTTTTCGGCCAAGACAGGCCATGGGAAAGATGAAGTGCTTCAGCTTATCGAGGAATTCCTAACGGGTAAGGGGCATTGAATTTTTTCCAGCGGCAGGAATATGGCGGGTTGCCATGAAGTCTTACGAGGGATCAACACAGAAGGGATTGGTATCATTGGAGGAGCTGTTTGACGGTCCTGTGGCCGAGTTGCAGGGAAGGGATTTCCTGAGTTTGGCCGATTACTCGCGGGAAGAGTTGGAAGCTCTGCTGCGATTGGCCCAAGCTCTAAAGGACATGCCTAGGGATAGTCAAAGCCGGATCCTAAAGGGCAAGACCTTAGGGATGATCTTTCAGAAGGCATCCACTCGTACCAGGGTGTCCTTTGAAGTGGGCATCTATCAGCTTGGCGGCCATGGTCTGTTTCTAAGCGGTCAAGATCTTCAGCTGCGGCGAGGCGAGACCATTGGTGATACAGCCCAAGTACTATCTCGGTATTTGGACGGAATCATGATTCGCACCTTCGGCCATGACGAAGTGGAAGAGTTGGCCCGATTTGCAGCCATTCCAGTGATCAATGGCTTGACCGACCTTTTGCATCCCTGTCAGGCCCTGGGGGATTATTTTACCCTCTGGGAGCTATGGGGAGACTTGGCAGGTCGGCGTTTGGTGTATGTGGGTGATGGGAACAACATGGCCCATTCGCTGCTGTTGGGGGGGGCGATACTAGGGGTTGAGGTGGCAGTGATTTCGCCGGAGGGGTACTTGCCCCAGGAAACCATCGTACAAATGGCTAGGGAATTGGCTGAGAGGTCCGGGGGCAACATTGAGGTGACAAGTGACTTAGCTGCAGTAGAAGGTGCGGATGTGCTGTACACTGATGTATGGGCAAGCATGGGCCAGGAAAGCGAACAAGCCAAACGGGTTGCCGCTTTTCGCGCCTACCAGGTGGATGGGGATCTCCTCCGGAAGGCGAACAAGCACGCGGTAGTGATGCATTGTCTGCCGGCTCACCGGGGGGAGGAAATCAGTGCCGAGGTGATGGACGGCCCCCAATCGGTCATTTTCCAGCAAGCAGAGAATCGACTGCACATCCAAAAGGCTATTATGGCTGCCTTGATGCGTTAGGGGGGGAGGCGGCAGGGTAATAGTGAACAATTAACAAAGAGGCATCCATCGTGGAAGAAGGGAGGGAGCCGTTTTGGCGCCCGTGCAGGGTAACGCGGCAAAAAGATGGTAACGAAAAGGTTTCATGGTGGAATCCACCCATGCTATGGCAAAGAATTGTCAAAGGATAAGGCTATTGAGCAAATGCCTGCCCCAGGCAAGGTGATCTTGTCGCTGCAACAGCATACAGGTGGCCCCAGCAAACCCTTGGTGGAGGTTGGTCAGGAGGTCAAGCTTGGGCAAAAGATCGCCGATGGCAGTTCTTTTATATCTGCCACCTTACATGCCTCTGTGGCCGGCAAAGTAGTGGAGATTGCTCCCCGGCCCCACCCGGCAGGTGGTGATGTCACGGCTATCGTCATCGAGAACGATGGCAGCGACGAATGGGCGGAAGGGATCGGTCCCAAGGGCGACCTGGAGAGCCTGACCCCTGAGCAAATCCGTGGGATTGTCAAGGAAGCGGGCATCGTTGGATTAGGTGGAGCTGCTTTTCCCACCCATGTGAAAATCAATCCTCCGCCTGATAAGCCGATTGAGTATCTGGTTTTGAATGGTTGTGAATGTGAGGCTTATCTAACGACTGATCATCGACTGATGATCGAAAGGACGGAGGATATTGCCTTTGGAGCCAAGGCATTAGCCAAGGCTCTTGGTGTGAAGAAAGTGATTATTGGAGTGGAACGGAACAAACCGGAGGCTGCGGTGGCTTTCAATGAGATAGCCGCCCGGGATGATCTGTTCCAGGTGGAATCCCTGGAGGTGAAGTATCCCCAGGGGGCGGAGAAGCAATTGATTTACAGCCTCCTTGGGCGGGAGGTTCCCTCAAGGGGATTACCCGCGGATGTGGGCGTAGTAGTCCAAAACGTGGCTACTGCTGCTGCCGTTGCAGATGCCATCATCAAGGGTTGGCCTTTGATCAAGCGGGTGATCACCGTATCGGGATCTGGTGTTCGGGAGCCAAAGAACGTTGAAGTTCGTTTGGGAACGCCAGTGAAAGACATTATCGAGTTTGCGGGCGGCTACGAGGGGACTCCCGGGAAGGTGCTTATGGGCGGGCCCATGACGGGCATGGCCGTCTATTCAACCGAGGTACCGGTGATGAAGGGCACCTCAGGAATCATCATCATGCCTCGGGAAGAGGCTAAGCAGTATGATCCTTTGCCCTGTATCCGATGCGGCCGTTGTGTCGACGCCTGCCCGGCCTATCTAATGCCCATTACCATCGCGAACTTCACTGAGAAAGGTATGCTCCAGGAAGCTGACCAATACGGAGCCATGGACTGCATTGAGTGTGGGTGCTGTACCTATGTTTGTCCGGCCAAACGCTTCCTGCTGCACTGGATCCAGTTGGCCAAGCACCAGCTCCTGGCCCTAAAACGACAAACCGGGTAGGAGGGAAGAAGGCATGGACGAAAACACACAGCTTATTGTATCTACAGCACCCCATTTGCGAGACGAAGACTCTGTTTCCATGATTATGTACAGTGTGGTATGGGCCCTTATGCCGGCCACACTTAGTGCAGTCTTCTTTTTCCGGGGACGGGCGGTTGCCATTATCCTAACCTGCATCATTACGGCTATGTTGGCTGAGGCCTTAGCCCAGCGGGTCCGGGGAGTGCCCATAACCTTGTGGGAAGGAAGCGCCCTGGTTACCGGGCTGCTCCTTGGCTTGAACTTGCCGCCAACCGTACCCTTATGGATGGCAGCCCTTGGGACTGGGGTGGCGATTGTGGTCGGTAAACAAGTCTTTGGCGGTTTGGGGCATAACCCCTTCAATCCGGCTTTGGTGGGACGGGCCTTTCTATTGGCGGCTTTTCCCGTTTACATGACCAGTTGGATTGCGCCCTTTGATGCTGTCTCCGCATCGACCCCATTGGCCCAAGGGGCAGGTGGCATCTATAGCTATGGGCACTTGTACCTGGGGCTGGTGCCGGGCTCCCTCGGCGAGACGTCAGCCTTTGCCTTATTGCTAGGGGCCCTCTACTTGCTCTATCGTGAGTATATCGATTGGCGAATACCGGCAGGTTATTTAGGCACAGTGGCCGTTATCAGTCTCTTGGCCGGGCAAGATCCCCTTTTCCAACTCCTCAGCGGAGGTTTGATGCTAGGTGCTCTGTTCATGGCAACGGACATGGTGACTACCCCAATAACGAGGGCGGGGCGATGGCTCTTTGGCATAGGCGCTGGGGTGATCCTCATGGTTATCAGGTTGTGGGGGGCTATGCCCGAAGGGGTAACCTACTCAATTCTGCTCATGAATGGTGTGACCCCGCTCCTTAATCGTTGGACCCGGCCGCGCATTTTCGGGCATGGGGGGGTGAAGGACAATGGGTAAGAGCCTGCGAATGGTCATCGTCATGACGGTGACGGCGATGTTGTCGGGGTTGGTTCTCTCTCAGGCTTATGAAACGGCTAATATCCATATTCAGCGGAATCAGGAGGAAGAATTACGGTTGGTCATCTTGGAAGTCCTTCCCGGGGCTGAGACCTATGAGGTCCTTGTTCCCGAGGCCCAGACCACCATTCCCGAGGATGATATCACCTTGTCTGAAGCGCCTCCGACTCAGCAGCGGATACCAGTCTATCGGGGGCTTGATAAGAACAGGGAAGAAGTGGGTCTGGCCTTCATTGTGGAAAACCCGGGTTATGGCGGTCTAATTAGGCTCATTGCCGGGGTCGATACCAAATCAGACACGCTCACCCAGATCCGTATACTGGAACACAAGGAGACCCCTGGATTGGGCTCAAAAGTAGCCGATGCCCCGTTCCGTGAGCAATTCTCGGGTAAATCCGTCTCGGACCCCTTTGTTGTAGGTCAAGACGTAAATGGCGTGAGTGGTGCTACGGTATCGTCCAAGGCGGTAACCGAGGGTTTACGGACGACGATCCAGGAAGTAATGAAACGGTACGGGAAGAGGGGGTGACCGTTTGTGCTTAAGCTATGGAAAGATTTTTGGAGGGGCGTCTGGGACGATAATACCATCTTTCGGCTCCAGATCGGCATGTGTCCCACATTGGCGGTGACCACCTCGGCCCAAAACGGGTTGGCCATGGGTCTTGCCACAACCTTCGTGCTTGTCTGTGCTAGTGCAATGGTGTCTCTAGTCAGGAAGTTAGTGCCGAAGGAAGTTCGCATACCCGTCTACGTGGTGATCATTGCGACCTTTGTGACCATTGTCGATTTGTTCTTGAAAGCGGGTTTTCCCGATATCCACGCCGTGCTCGGCATATTCATCCCGCTCATTGTGGTCAACTGCGTCATCTTGGCGAGGGCTGAAGCTTTTGCCTCCAAGATGCCTGTCCACAGAGCCATAGCCGACGCCCTCGGCATGGGCATCGGGTTTCTGGTTGCCTTGCTGACATTAGGGAGTATTCGGGAAATCCTGGGCATGGGAACCTGGTTTGGCATGCAGGTGATGCCCGCGAGCTTTGTTCCCTGGAGCATCATGGTCCTGCCCCCGGGAGCATTTATTACCCTGGGCTTCGTAGTGGCCGCGGTGAACTTGATTTCCCGACAGTCCGCTGCTAGTTCCCAGAGCAGCTAAAGGAGGGGCGGAGGATGTCAGATCTATTTTTCATATTCATAGGCGCACTGTTAGTTAACAACTTCGTACTGGTACGCTTCTTAGGAATCTGCCCTTTCCTGGGGGTTTCCAAGCAGCTGGAGACCGCGGTGGGCATGGGTACGGCCGTGACCT
>JAAZLZ010000092.1 GCA_012799075.1 Bacillota bacterium | reverse complement strand
ATCAGCGCATCGAGACCTTCTTCTGCAATTCTTTCCCGCAGCCGGTCGATTCGGGATTCAAACATGGCAACTCTCCTCTTCCTGCAATAAAGCAGCCAGTCCCTGAAGGGCAAGCAGATATCCCATACTTCCAAGGCCGCAAATTTGTCCCCGACAAACGGGAGCAATGACCGACCGGTGGCGAAATTCCTCACGACGGTAAATATTGGACAAGTGCACCTCGATGACGGGTAAATCAACGGCTGCGATGGCATCCCGCAGGGCTATGCTGTAATGGGTCAGGGCCCCCGGATTGATGATGATTGCCGCGGCTTGTCCTTTCGCCCTATGGATAGCATCGATCAACTCGCCTTCATGATTGGACTGGAAAGTCTCCACCGTGCAGCCCAACTGTTCTGCCTGCTGGGCAATGGCCTCGTTGATTTCATCAAGGCTTTCCGTGCCATAGATGCCTTGCTCCCTGATCCCCAACATGTTCAAGTTGGGACCGTGAAGGACTAGGATCTTCAACTGTCGTCCCCCTCCCCCGTCAAGGTTTGACGCAGCACATCTAGAACAAGCTCTCGGGGGATTTCATCGGTGATGTATCCTTGGCCGAGGCCCCGGGGCAGCACGAAGCGAACAACACCACGGCGCACCTTCTTATCCCTCAAGAGAGCGGCGAAGATTTCTTGAACATCCCAGCTCGGAGGCCGAATGGGCAGCCCCGCCTTTTGGAGCACCCGGTCAATAACCGTCCGCTCCTTCAAGCTCAGATTGCCAAGGCGAAGACTGATTTCCGCGGCCAGGGACATGCCAATCGAGATGGCTTCCCCATGGAGATAGGTCCTGTAGCCCGTATGCACCTCCAGGGCATGGCCGATGGTATGACCATAGTTCAGAATGGTGCGTACATCTTCATCCCGTTCGTCCTGACCGACGATTTCGCTCTTAATTTGACAGGAACGTTTGATCACCCAAGTCAAGACCTCTGGATCCAGACGATAAATCTCCTCCATGTGTTCATCGACGTAGGCCAAGAACTGCTTGTCCCATATGATCCCGTACTTGATCACCTCGGCCATGCCCGCAACCATCTGCCGCGGCTCCAAAGTTGACAATGTCCCAATATCCGCGATGACAAGGGCAGGCTGGTAAAAAGCACCGATCAGGTTCTTGCCCCGGGGATGGTCTACAGCTACCTTCCCTCCCACGCTGCTGTCCACTTGGGCTTGGAGGGTCGTGGGTATCTGAACAAAGGGAACACCCCGCAGATAAGTGGCGGCCACAAACCCAGCCACATCCCCCACTACCCCACCCCCTAGGGCGATAATGAAAGATGTCCGGTCCAAACGGCTCCCAATGGCCACATCGTACAAGTGGGAGACCGTCTCCAAGTTCTTGAACTCCTCTCCATCATCCATCTCCGCATACACTACCGAAATCCCGGCCTTATCAAAGGACGACTCAACTACGCCTCCATAAAGTGAGTAAACCAAGGGATTGCTGACAAGCAGCCCGCGGCCTGTCAACCCTGCTTCCTGACACAGCTCACCAACCCGGGGCAACAAGTCCTCCCCAAGGCAAATATCGTAGGCGCGCTCACCTAGTTCCACTCGGATTCTCTCCATCCTCTAATCCCCCTTAGTTTACCCCGAATATGCATCCGGTCACCGGCCACGCCACCCATTCATCT
>JAAZLZ010000091.1 GCA_012799075.1 Bacillota bacterium | reverse complement strand
TAACCGGTATATCCGTTCCTTCCCCTCTCCTTTGCCCTCGCCGTGGCGATCAACCCACAGCCCCAACGCAGCAATTGCTCCCGTCAAAGCGCCACAAAGGGAATCCGTCCGGCCCACCCCGCCTCCAAACCCCGAAACCACACTGGGGTTGACCTCCTTACCCATTGCATCACACAGGCCTTTGAAAGCCGATTCGGCACAATTGTAGCCGCTATCAAAGTACTCGACCGCCCTATCTCCGTAATTTGCCTTGCTCAAACTTACTCCTCCTCCCAGTTCTTCATAGGGCTTACGTTTCGACACCGGGAAAGGCCTAACCTTCCCCTAAGTGAAACTCCCCCGATGAATCACCGGGGGAGCGGCAGTCTTAGCCAACCCGTCCCTTGGCCATAAGCTCATCCCATAGTTCGGGGATATCTTCTTTGATCACCTTCACTAGTTCATCTTCACCGATGACCGTTTGCCTTTCCGCCCCATATTGCCCGTCGACCCATTCCTTTAGTTTGGCAATGCGAGGATCCCGTTTGTCCAATCGCGCATCTGGAGCGATGTTGAAATAGGAATTCACCCAATGGGCTAGTCCCGCCAGCCCCGAATGCTGGTTAATGGCCACCCGGGCACTTAGCTTGAGGATCTTCTCAGTATTGAAGATGGTGTAGATTTCCTCATCCTTCAAGAGTCCATCCGCGTGGATCCCTGAGCGGGTCAAATTGAAAGAGGAGCCGACCAGGGGGGTCATGGGCGGTATCTTGTAGCCTATCTCCTGCTCATAGTAGCGGGCGATCTCCGTGATCACCGTAGTATCCATACCATCGTCGGTGCCCCGAAGGGCAATGTACTCAAACACCATAGCTTCCAAGGGGCAGTTCCCCGTCCGTTCACCGATGCCCAAGAGGGTGCAGTTAACGGCAGAAGCACCGTACAGCCAAGCGGTAGCAGCATTTGTCACTACTTTATAAAAGTCATTGTGACCGTGCCACTCCAGCCATTCCCCAGGCACGCGGGCATGGTGCCAAAGCCCGTAGATGATCCCGGGCACGCTGCGGGGCAGGGCTGCGCCAGGATAGGAAACACCAAAGCCCATGGTATCACAGGCCCTGATCTTGATGGGAATCCCGCTTTCCTCGGACAGTTTCATCAACTGGTGGGCAAAGGGCACAACGAAACCATAAAAGTCAGCCCGGGTGATGTCTTCCATGTGCACCTGAGGGACAATGCCAACCTCCAGGGCCGCCTCTACAATGGAAAGAAATTGTTCCATGGCTTGGCGTCTCGTCATCCCCAGCTTGCGGAAAATGTGATAGTCAGAGCAGCTAGCCAGGATGCCCGTCTCTTTCAAACCCATTTCCTTAACGAGCTTGAAGTCTTCCTTCCTGGCCCGGATCCAGCTAGTGATTTCCGGATACTTGTAGTCCAATTCCAGGCATTTCTCCACAGCTTCCCGGTCCTTTTGGCTATAGAGAAAAAACTCCGTTTGGCGGATCCTGCCCTTCGGCCCCCCCAACTGGTGCAGCATCTTGTACAGATCGACGATCTGCTTCACCGTATAGGGAGCCCGAGCCTGCTGTCCATCCCGGAAAGTAGTATCGGTGATCCAAATCTCCTCTGGCGGCCGCATCGGTACATGGCGATGATTAAAGGGAATGCGAGGCGGTTCATCATACGGATATAAATTGCGATACAGGCGCGGTTCTTCCACATCCTGCAATTCATATGCATACTCAGTCTGTTCCAGGGTATTAGTCCTGGGGCTAAATACCAGTGTCAACGCTTCTCCCCCTCTCAAAAAGCAAATTCCGGCCAACAGGCCGCATATTTAGTCTGATTATACCATAGATGGATCTCAGGGTACAACCGCAAAGAGGAATCTTTTTGCTCGGTTTCATGCCGTATCTAGCGATCCTGCAAAATGTATATTTATACGGTTTACTCCAATACCAGGGCGCCCAAAAAGCCCGGTGCATGGAAAATCCCCGGTATGGGCGCCCAGCTGGCAAATCGACCTGCCCGGCCGACGCCCACATTGAAGGCCCATTGGGTCTCCCCGTCAGGAAGTCCTCCCAAGGAGAGGAAGGGTATGGTCACCAGGCCCTCCCAACCCTCCGGCAAAGGCCTAGCTTCCGCCTGCCAATTCCCGTCCCAGCCAGGACCGTCAAGGATATGGGCATCATATCTGGTGCCAAGGGCATTAACAGCCAGATGATAGTAAAGTCCCGCATCCTTTTGGGGATGGATGAAGATCTCAACCGCATCATCATAAAAGACCGGTCCATCCCGCTGGGCAACAGTGGCCAGCGGTGGTCCATATTCTAACCGGAAGGCCACATACAGCCGTTCACCGTCATGGGCCAGGCCACATTCCATTGGCCAATCCACAGGCCCTTCCCCGGTAATGAATGAAAAACCATCCAGCCAAACATATCGGTCTTTGTCCGTCGGTGCCGAAACCCGAGGTACCATGACAAAGGGGGGCTCCCCGACCAAGGCCAAAGCTTCGCCCGCTTCCAATGAGGGTGATGTCGGTTGAACAAAGGGCCCCTCCGACAGAGCATCAAGCAGAGCGGGGTTCAAGTAGGCCATAGCAAACAAGGCAACCCCGGAAGCCCCTTCCCTCCGGGCGGCCTCAACCTGGAGCATGGCATAGTCAGGTGTGGGCAGCTTCCATAGCTGCAGCCCGGCATACACAGGCACCTGGGGAGCCTGAGAGCGGACCCACCGAATCATG
The DNA here is from genome assembly GCA_012799075.1 of Bacillota bacterium. Classification (GTDB taxonomy): domain Bacteria; phylum Bacillota; class Limnochordia; order JAAZLZ01; family JAAZLZ01; genus JAAZLZ01. The sequence continues at coordinate 1,885 of JAAZLZ010000091.1, read as the reverse complement.
CCCCGGACTTCATCCAATCGGGAACTGTAGGTCATCGGAACCAAAAAGTCCACCAAGCCCTCACTAGCCCAATCCGCCCATGGCTGCAACAGGCCGGGATAACTCTTGAAAGGCATGCCCGTAGGGGAGACGGCAGCGGAAATCAACAGACCCGAATCCACCGAACATGCCTTGGTACGGATCTGTCTTAACAGTTCCGTCACCTGGCGGGCCCGCCACTTATTCCACCGGGCGTAAACTTCGTAGTCGCCCTCGGGATAAAGCTCCAAGCAATCCAGTCCCGTCTCCTCCTGGAATTTCCTTTGGGCGACGGGTTCATAGCCAAAATCCCCGTTTTGGGGTTCGGGATAACGTATGTAATCGAGATGAATGCCATCAATATCGTAGCTGGTGGCAAGCTCCTCGACAAGGGCCCCCAGGAAGCTGCGCACCTCCATCTCCACGGGAGTCAACCAGTACCGCTCTGCTCCCAAGGGTCCATGGCCCTTCTCGCCATCCACCCCCTGGGCCGCCCAGTGGGGGTGCTCCTCTAAAATGGGACCCGGCGTTTTATATCCCACATACAAGGTATCAAGCCACGGATGCACTTCCATCCCATGGGACTTGGCCGCCTCGATCAAAACCTGCAAAGGATCCCATCCGTTGAACTTGGGATTCTGTTTGCCCACCCGAGAAGGATAAATCGTCTGTCCATGATAGAAGACCTGGGGAAAGATCATGTTGAGATTAGCCTCGGCTAGGGATCGGACTAAAGCCTCCACCCCTGCTGGCTCCGCTGGAAGGCTCCCCACATTCAGCCAAACAGCCCTCCCCTCTCCAAAACAAACCCCGGCCCAAAGGCCCAGCACCAAGACCAGCGCCATGACTTTAGCAAACTTTTTCATCATCAGACCCCTTCCGCTGGAGCTTAGCAACATTTTACTAAACCCCCTTGGTCTTGGCAACCGAACAAACGGTCCTTTGCTCGAAATTACGCACAAAAGCAACGAAGGACGGCCGGAAAACCAGCCGCCCTTCGTTTATACCTTCCTGTTAGTTGCCCATTGCCAGCTTAGCTGCTTCTTGTCCTGCCACCCGACCGAAGATGATGGCATGGCCTACCGCAGCACCGCCACCAGTATACCGAGGGCCGACGGTAGCGGTGATCTCACCGGCAGCAAATAGGCCTTCAATCACGCCGCCATCGGTAGTGAGCACCTCAGTTCGAGGAGTCACGAAAAGCCCGGCGGCCGTCTGGGCCACCCTCCGAACAAGGAGCTGAGAAGCATAGTAGGGTCCCTGAACAAGGGGTTTGACGGACTCCTTCAGATACATGCTGTCGATGCCTTCCTTGGCATCCGCGTTGTATCTTTCAACGGTGTTTTCCAAGGCCTTTGGGTTAATGCCCATCTTTTCCGCTAGGGTCCAAAGATCATCGGCCTTCACTGCCCTGCCCGCTTCAACCTCCTTGTCCAAATGGGAAGAAGACCAGGGATCCTCGCCCAAGATGCTGCTGTCGACAACTACCCAACCCTGACCGTTTTCCTGGGCCAAGAGGACATAACCCAAAACATATGGCAAGGTCTCATCGACAAATCGCACACCCTGCTTGTTCACATAGATGGCGCCCACGGGAGGTGCAGACATGGGATCCACCGCCGAATGAACCCCGCCCGGGCCCCAAGTCAGAACCGCATCGGCACCCAGCTTCTGGGCCATTATGATTCCATCCCCGGTAGAGCCCATATTGGCCAGGATTTCTTCCTTGCCGTGCTCCATCACATGGGGAAGGTTTTCCCTCATCATCTCTTCGTTCCGGGCAAAACCGCCGGTGGCCAGCACGACGGCTTTGGCCTTGACATCAAACTTGCTGCCATCTTTCTTTCGGGCAATGACTCCAATCACT
>JAAZLZ010000090.1 GCA_012799075.1 Bacillota bacterium | reverse complement strand
GGGGCCGATCAGCGAGAATATCCAGCAGGGGCTCCACAACTTCCTCAAGACCTCCGAGGAATTCGCCCGGAACATCATCAACCGCTTCTTAAGCGCCATTACCTTTTCCGCAAATATCGTCTTCATGGTCATTATCACCTTCCTCGCGACTTATTTTCTTTCGAAGGACAAGGACATCTTGACCAACACCATCACCAGTCTGGCCCCGCCCCGGTGGCGGTCCCAAATCACCGTGGCCAAGGACCGGATAATGGTCGATTTGATCGGCTTCATCCGGGCCCAAGTCTTCCTTCTGTTGCTTAATACCATCGTGGCCGCCATCGGTTTGATTATCTTAAAGATCAACTATTGGATGACCCTAGCGCTGGTCATCGGCATCTTGGATCTAATCCCGGCTTTAGGTCCGGGGTTGATCATGTTTCCCTGGAGCGCGGCCAGCTTTCTCTTGGGTTATCATTCCAAAGGGCTGGGAGTTTTGACCCTTTACGGCGTCATCTTCCTGGTGCGGCAATCCCTCCAGCCCAAACTCTTTGGGGATGCCGTTGGGATTCACCCCCTGGTCATGCTGGCGGCCCTCTATGCGGGAGTGGTCTTCTTTGGCCTCAAGGGCGCCTTCATTGGCCCCATCCTGGCCATCATCGCCAAGGCCGTCTGGTACGCGAGGTTCCATGGCCCTTCGGGCCGGGAACGGGAGTAGCCCCAGGGAGACTTTTTCCAGGGGGGTTGTCGAGACGCCCCCTTTGACGTATAATCAAATATGAATAGAGAAACCTTCAGGGCAGGGTGCAATTCCCGACCGGCGGTGATGCCTTTTGGCTCAGCCCGCAAGCCCCTTTTCGGGGTTGATTTGGTGCAAATCCAAAGCCGACAGTACAGTCTGGATGGGAGAAGGTCAGACTATGACTAGTCTTCCGCGGGCCCGGAGGTTCTCCGGGTCCTTTTTGTATTTGGAGGGAAACAGATGAAGAAGGGCGATTTCATGGCTCGGGCCTTGGAGCTGGCGGCTCGGGCCCGGGGACGGACCAGTCCCAATCCAATGGTCGGTGCAGTCGTGGTTAAGGACGGTCAAATAGTCGGTGAGGGCTTCCATGAGCGGGCAGGAGCTGCCCATGCCGAAGTGGTCGCCCTTAAATGCGCGGGGGAACTGGCCAAGGGCGCCGAGCTTTACGTCAACCTAGAGCCCTGCTCCCATCAAGGCCGGACTCCTCCTTGTGTGGAGGCAATCATCCAAGGGGGCATCCGGAAGGTCTATGCCAGCATCACCGATCCCAATCCCTTGGTTGCCGGGCAGGGAATCGCCCGGCTGCAGGAAGCTGGCGTTGAAGTGTCGGTGGGTCTTGGGGCTGAGCAGGCAGCCAAGCTGAATGAGGTTTTCATCAAGTACATGGGCAGTGGCTGTCCCTTTGTCATCATGAAGACAGCCATGAGCTTAGATGGCAAGATTGCTACCAGAACCGGCGATGCCCGCTGGATCTCAGGAACCGCATCCCGCCGTCTGGTGCACCAGCTCCGCAATGAAGTGGATGCCATCATGGTAGGCAGCGGCACCGTCCTCGCGGATAACCCCAGGCTGACCACCCGCCTGGTCGAGGAGGGGCGAGACCCCATCCGGATTATCATCGACTCCCAAAGGAGAATTCCCCCCACGGCCCAGGTTTTTGGTCCGGGCCGGGTCATCCTGGCTACAACGAAAACCGATCCTCCTCTTTCACCCCATGTGGAGATGGTTATGTTTCCGGGCCCGAAGGTTGACTTGGTTCAACTGGCCAAGGCTTTGGCCGATAGGGAAATAACTAGTGTTTTGCTGGAAGGGGGCGCTGGGCTGAATGCAGCCGCAATCCAGGCCGGCATAGTGGATAAGGCGATGTTTTTCCTGGCCCCTTTGATCATCGGCGGCCAGCAAGCCCCCACCCCGGTAGGCGGCCTCGGCGTCCATTGGCTTCGGGATGCCCATCCGTTGCATGATCTTAAGGCATGCCGGGTGGGGGAAGACATCCTCGTGGAAGGCTATTTGTCACCGCCTGAAAGGAGGGAAGGGGTTGTTCACAGGACTTGTTGAAGAAGTTGGATACCTAGTCCGCTGGCAGCAGGGGCCAAGCACCCAGCGCCTCACCATCAGGGCTGCCAAGGTGATGGAGGATTTAGGGATCGACGATTCCATTGCGGTCAATGGCCTGTGCCTGACGGTCACCGCCCTCACCGATACTACTTTTACTGCCGATGTGATGCCCGAGTCCCTGCGGCGAAGCAATCTGGGGAGGCTAGGGACGGGAAGCCCCGTCAACTTAGAGCGGGCCCTGGCCTTGGGAGACCGGTTGGGGGGGCATCTGGTCACGGGTCATATCGACGGGACAGGCATCATCAACCGGATTACCCAGGAAGGCAATGCTTTGCTGTTTGAGATCGAATCGCCGCCGGAGGTGGCCCCCTACCTGGTGGCCAAAGGTTCCGTTGCCATCGATGGAGTGAGTCTGACGGTGGCTTCGGTTCGAGATAAATCCTTTGTGGTCGGTGTGATTCCCCATACGGCCCGCTGCACCACCCTCGGTCAGCGACGGCCCGGGGATAGGGTTAACTTGGAAGGCGATCTCATCGGTAAGTACGTGGAGAATTTCCTGCAGGGACGCAAAGGATCCGACATAACAATGGATTGGCTGCGGGAACAGGGTTTTGCCTGAAGAAAGGAGCAATCATCGTGCTGGACAAGGTAACTGATGCCATTGAGGCCATTGCCAAGGGTGAGATGATTATTGTCGTTGATGATGAGGACAGGGAAAACGAAGGAGACCTGCTCATGGCTGCTGAGAAGGCCACTCCGGAGGCGATCAATTTCATGGCCACCTATGGCCGCGGGCTTGTCTGTGTGCCCTTGACGGGGGAGCGGGTCGATGAATTGAAGTTGACCCCCATGGTCCCGGAAAACGCAGAGTCATTCAAGACCGCCTTTACCGTATCCGTTGACGCTAGGGGCGTTGCCACAGGCATTAGCGCCTACGAGCGGGCCCGGACCGTTGAGGTCCTTGTGGACCCGAAAGCCAAGCCTGAAGATCTCAACCGGCCCGGTCACATCTTCCCTTTGCGAGCCAAGGAGGGAGGGGTCCTCAGACGGGCGGGGCATACGGAGGCAGCGGTCGACTTGGCCCGACTGGCCGGCCTTTACCCGGCGGGTGTAATTTGTGAAATAATGAAGGATGACGGGACCATGGCCCGTTTGCCCGACCTGCTCGAATTCGCTAAGGAACATGGCCTCAAAATCATTTCCGTTGCCGACTTAATCAAGTTCCGCCTGCGGCGGGAACGATTGGTTAAGCGGTTTGCCGCTCCCCACCTTCCCACCCGGTACGGGGATTTCACCCTGATCGGCTATGAAAGCGTTTTGGATGGGGAATGCCATCTGGCCCTGGTCAAAGGCGATGTGGCCGGCAAGGAAAATGTCTTGGTCCGCATGCACTCCCAATGCCTGACGGGAGATGTGTTCGGTTCCGAACGCTGCGACTGCGGCGAGCAGCTGAGCCGCGCGTTGGAGATGATCGGCGCCGAAGAGTGCGGCGTATTGGTCTACATGCGCCAGGAGGGTCGAGGCATCGGCTTGAAAGACAAGCTGCGGGCCTATGAGCTGCAAGAGAAGGGTGCGGATACGGTGGAGGCCAACGAGCAGCTGGGCTATCCTCCCGATCTGCGAGACTACGGCATCGGCGCGCAGATCTTGATGGATCTGGGGCTGAAGACAATCCGTCTGTTGACGAACAATCCCCGCAAAGTGGTCGGCCTGGACGCCTATGATCTTAAAGTTGTTGAACGGGTTCCCATTGAAATTCCGCCCAACAACAACAACCGATGCTATCTGGCCACGAAGAAACACAGGATGGGCCATCTCCTCCATGATCTGTAAGAAAGGGGTACCGGTATGTACAAGTCCTATGAAGGTCAACTAAATGCTGCTGGCAAGCGGTTTGGGATTGTGGTCGGACGTTTTAACGAATTCATCACCACTCGTCTGTTGGGAGGGTGCCTCGATGCCATCCTGAGGCATGGGGGTGCGGAGGAGAACCTTGAGGTAGTTTGGGTGCCCGGGGCCTTCGAAATCCCCTTGGCTGCCCAGCGAATGGCTGCCTCCAAACGCTATGATGCCATTATCTGTCTCGGGGCCGTTATCCGGGGAGCAACCCCCCACTTTGAGTATGTGGCCAACGAGACGGCCAAGGGCGTGGCCAAAGTCAGCTTGGACAGCAGCCTCCCCGTTATTTTCGGCATCATCACCGCTGATACCATTGAGCAAGCCATTGAACGGGCAGGAACAAAGGCCGGCAATAAGGGATGGGATGCGGCCTTGGCGGCCATTGAAATGGCTGACCTGCTCCCCAACCTGTAAGATCTTCGGGGGGGCCCTTAGCCCCCCGCCCCCTTGTCCTTTTGACCTGGTCACCAATCTAGATTCCCCTCGGGATCCCGTGCAAGTATTGCCTAGCTCCGGCGAAGGTGATATCATCAACCGGGGAGCAAAGTCCTCGACCGAAAGATGCGCGGATGGGACAACGCCTTTGCCCAGCGGACCAACCAAATCGACATAGGGGGAAAAATCGTGTTTCTGCATATTGCTTTCGGACTCCTCGGCGGCCTAGGGCTCTTTATTTATGGGATGCAGCGAATGGCGGAAGGGTTGCAGAAGGCAGCCGGGGAGCGATTGCGCCATATTCTGGAGCTTTTTACCTCTCATCCGGTGATCGCAGCCTTTACCGGCATGCTGGTCACCGTTCTTGTTCAAAGCAGCAGCACTACCACCGTTATGATCGTCGGTTTTGTCAACGCGGGTCTGATGAATCTCCAGCAAGCCCTGGGGACCATCATGGGGGCAAACATCGGTACGACCATCACCGCCCAAATGGTCTCCTTTAATCTTCAAGATGTTGCTTTGCCCGCCATAGGGATTGGTTTTTTGGTCTCATTTTTAGCCCGTAAACGCCTCCATCGCTACTTAGGACAGAGCCTGCTCGGTTTCGGCCTGCTTTTCCTGGGGATGAGCACCATGTCCCAGGCCCTTGTCCCCTTGCGGGACTACGCCCCCTTCGTCCAAGGGCTGATTAACTTAGGAAGGCATCCCTGGCTGGGAGTCCTGGTGGGCGCCTTGTTCACCATGGTCATCCAAAGCTCAAGCGCCACCACCGGTCTGGTCATCGTTTTGACCATGCAAGACCTGATCACGTTAGACGCAGGCCTCGGCCTGGTGCTCGGGGCAAACATCGGAACCTCCATCACCGCGGTGTTGGCCGGCATCGGGGCAAACGTCACCGCCCGCCGGGCAGCCATGGCCCACGTGTTGTTTAATCTCATCGGTGTGTTGGTGTTCCTGCCCTTCCTCGGACCCTTCACAAGACTGGTAAGGGCCACCTCCACCATCCCGGCCCGGCAAATCGCCAATGCCCACACCATGTTCAACATCATCAACACCTTGCTGTTTCTCCCCTTTATTTCGCCCTTTGCCGCCCTGCTTGCCCGGGTAGTCCCCGGGGAAGAAGTCATCCTGGAGCGCAAGCCCAAGTACCTCGATTGGCGTATGTTGGGAAGCCCGGCCGCAGTTCTGTCCGCAACAAAGGAAGTTGTCCGCATGGGCGAGCTGGCCAGGGAAATGATCCAGGAAGCCGTCCAATCCTTCGTCGATGAAGACAGGGACCTAATGAGAATCGTCAAGCAAAAAGAAGAGATCATCAACGAGTTGGAACGGGAAATCACCACATTTTTGGCCCGGGCCTCCCAGGAGGGGAACTTGACCGCAGAGCAGTCCCGCCGCATTACCCGTCTTATGCATATGATCAACGACGTGGAACGCATCGGGGACCATGCGGAAAACATCGTCGAGCTTGCCGAGCAGAAAATGGAGGAGGAGCTTGTGTTTTCAGAGCAGGCCCTCGGGGAGATTCAAGAAATGCACCAGCATGTGGATGACATCTATGGGCGAGCCATCAATTGTATTCGCACCGATGATTCGAAGCTGGCCATCCAGTTGGTGGGGGAAGACGAAATCATCGACGAGATGGAGCGAAAATACCGAACGACTCATATCGCCCGTCTCAACGAAGGCACCTGCATGCCTACTTCCGGTGTTGTCTATCTGGATATCTTAAGCAATCTAGAGCGGGTCGCTGACCATGCCAACAATCTGGCCGAAGCGGTGGCCGGCATCCTCTAGTCTTTTTCCCCGATGAAATCCCGGAGCCGCCTGGCCATCTCGGCAAGACGCCGATCAACCAGGTAATTGACGGTATTCGGCTCATAGGAGCCATCGGGCTGCGGCTTTCCTGCGGAGACCCCCGTTAGGACCTCAATCCCTTCGTCAACGTGGTCAACGGCATAAATATGAAACTCGCCTTTTTCGATGGCCCTTAGGACTTCATCCTTCAGGAGCAGGTTGGGGATGTTTTGGCGGGGGATGAGAACCCCTTGATGCCCTGTTGGCCCCTTGGCAAGGCAGGCGGCAAAGAAACCTTCCACCTTGTCGGTGATTCCTCCCACGGGCTGGATTTCTCCTTTTTGATTGACGGAGCCGGTAACGGCGATGCCCTGGTCGATGGGCAGATCGGCAAGACTGGACAAAATCGCATAAAGCTCGGCGCTGGAAGCGCTGTCTCCTTCGATCCCTTCGTAGAGCTGCTCAAAACACAGGCTG
>JAAZLZ010000089.1 GCA_012799075.1 Bacillota bacterium | reverse complement strand
TCTGAGTCGGGGCTGACGGTGAACTGGCTGGAAGGACTAGGAGTCCAGTTTAGGCCTGTTGCGGCGCCGGGATCAAGCAACTCCACCATACCCGATGGCAGCGGCATCATCAAGCCCCTCCTGGCAGCGTGCAAAGAGCGAGGGGTTCAGGTGTTTCTAGATACCAAGGGAGTCGCCCTATTGGTCGAAAACGGCCATGTCGCCGGTGTCCAGGCGGAGCAAAAAGGGAAGTCCCTCACCATCGAAAGCAAGGCTGTTATTCTGGCCACCGGCGGATTTGCCGCCAACCGGGACATGGTGGCCAAGTACAAGCCCGAGTACGCAGATCTGATCGTTTCATGCTCCATCGGGTCCACGGGGGATGGCATCCTCATGGCTCAAGCCATCGGGGCCGCAACTATCGACATGGAACGGGTAATGCCCACCCCAACCGCCGAAATCAATTCCAAACGGCTGATTACCGCCGGGATGAGAAATACTGCCGGGGCCATCATCGTCAACGAACATGGGCAGCGCTTCGTCGATGAGACCTGGCTTTACGAACCCCTATCCATTGCTTTGACCGAGGAAATGGCCAAGGGCACGTTGGACTACGTGTTTGAAGTGTTCGATGAGAAGGGGAAGGAGAGCGTTCCCATTGCCCAAACCTATGTGGATGGCGGCCTCACCCTACAGGCTGACACCCTCGAGGGCTTGGCTGAGAAACTGGGTCTGGCTCCCGACTCTTTTGCAAAGACAGTTCAGGAATACAACCAGATGATCAAGGAAGGCAGGCCAGACCCCTTTGGCAAGACCAAGGCTCTAAAGCCAATCGAAACACCTCCTTTCTATGGCATCAAGATCAAGTCGGATCACCTAGCCACCCGGGGCGGCCTTAAGATCAACGAAAAGGCCCAGGTGCTGGACCTTGCCGATAATCCCATCCCGGGCCTTTACGCGGCTGGTGAAGTCACTGGCGGCGTGTTTGGCGGCGGATACATCGGTGGAGGGTTCCTGGCGGAAGCGACGGTTTTAGGCAGGGTGGCCGGCGCCCAAGGCGCAATAGATGTCCTCAGCCGGTAAGGCAAAAAGGCCGCCCGTCCAGGGCGGCCTTCCTTCTTACTTTCTCGCAGCTGCACTTTGACCGGCGATTCGCCCGAAGACGAAGGCCTGCAGCAAGCCGCTTCCCGACATATACACAGGACCGCCTGCACTCGTGAAGCCTTCCGTCACTCCACCTGCGGCGTACAGTCCTGGGATTCTCTCACCATCGATCTTCAAGACGCGAGCCTCTGTGTCAGTGACCAATCCTCCCTGGGTGTGGCGCAGGTCGCCGGTGGCTTCAACGGCGTAGAAGGGGGCCTTCCATTCTTTGGGGAGCTTAGTCCGGTTAAACCGGTCTTCGCCATTCTTGATCCCTTCCACGTAGTCATCGAAGACGAACCGCAGCTTCGTCGGCGAAATGCCCAGCTGTTTAGCCAGTTCTTCGGGGGTGTCGGCTTTCTTGACGATCCCCGCTTCTTCCCAGCTGGTTAGAGCCGGGGTGTTCTTCGCGTTTTCCCCATCGATGATCATGTACGCGATGTGATCGGGCTGATTAACGATGTGGGCGCCAAGTTCCGAGTAGCCCAGGTATTCGTTGGTAAACCTGTCCCCATCTTTGTTGACCAGAATGCCTCCCCGGTAGAGGGCATACAGGTCGAGATTCTGCTTCAGCTCTCGACTGAAAGGCCCATAACCCTGATAGGCGCCCATGTTGGCAACGGCAGCTCCAAGCTCCATTCCCCAGATGATGCCGTCCCCTGTGGCCCCCGGCGCCATCATGGGATAGGCACCGACAATGGACGGGATATACTTAGCGACCATTTCTCCGTTGGCGGCAAAACCGCTGGTGCACAGGATCGTCGCATCGGCGATGACGGTGAGCTTCTCCCCGTCCTTGGTCTCGGCGGCTACACCCTTGACGGTGCCGTCGGTATCGGCGATGAGCCCAAGGCCCGGTGTCTGTAGAAGCACGGTGATGTTCTCATTCTTCATCACGTTTTCTACCAAGACATTAACGATTCCTTGCCCTTTGCCTTCGGCTTCGTGGTTGCGATAGTTGCTCTGGCCGATGCGAAGGTGGCCGGTAACGAGCTTCCATTTGACGCCTAGCTCTTCCATCCATTCCAGGACCTCCGTGGCATTATTGGCCACTGTATAAACCAAATCCCGCCGCTGGCTGTAATGGCCGGGTCGGAAAATGTCCCTGGCGAAAGCATCGACGGAATCTTCGATCCCCAGTTCCTTCTGGTATCGGGTTCCAACGGCCGGCATAACGCCTCCGGACATCATGGTAGCCCCGCCCAGGTAGCCCATCTTCTCGAGTAAAACGACTTTGGCCCCAGCTTCCGCCGCGGAAAGGGCGGCTACCAGTCCGGAACCGCCACCGCCGACAATGATCACGTCGGTGCTCATGACAGATTGGGCCCCAACGAGGGTGCTGCTAAGAAGTACCATGGCTAGTGCAACGCAGAGTACGCGCTTTGTCATTGTCATACCTCCCGAAATGTGCTGTCTTGGGCGATAGGATAGGCCCTTCCCTCCTTTACCAAGAATTGCCCAGGGACTGTGAATTAATGCACGTTCCAGCCCCGTACAAAGATATCATGTCTTGGTTAGGATGACAAGGCTTGAATCAGCCGGCTGGGACTCCCCAGAAAAACATAAACAGGGCGGGGTTCATGAAGTTGAAAATTGAGGTTCAGCAAAGGGAGGATTAGGAGTGAATACATGGAAGATTTAATATAGTGTGAAATACGTAGCTGGGACGGGAGGTAGACAAGCAATGATTACCTTGGCTGATATTTGGGAAGCACGAAACAGGATCCAAGGCCGCGTCCACAAGACGGACACTATTCCGTCCAACTCCCTTGGGGACATGACGGGAAGCAAAGTATTCATCAAGGCTGAGAACTTCCAGAAGGCAGGCTCTTTCAAGGTAAGGGGAGCTTTCAACAAGATTCTTTCCCTCCCCGAGGAGAAGCGGGCGAAAGGAGTGATTGCCTTCTCATCGGGCAACCACGCGCAGGCCGTTGCCTATGCGGCCCGGGCCCTCAAGATTCCGGCTACAGTCGTCATGCCTCCCTGGGCCAATCCCATCAAATTGAAAGCTACCCGTGCTTACGGGGCAAGGGTGGTCCTCTACGGACAGACATCCCTGGACATGGCCAGCAAAGCCATGGAGATCAAGGAAAATGAGTCCTTGGAGCTTGTTCATCCCTTCGATGACCCCATGACCATCGCAGGCCAGGGCACCATTGGATTGGAAATCCTAGGGGCGGTGCCCGATATCAACAGCGTTTATGTGGCTATTGGCGGCGGTGGCCTGATCGGAGGCATTGCCCTGGCCATCAAAAGCATCTCGCCAAGGACGAAGATCATCGGGGTCCAGCCGGTAGGGTCCTGTTCCATGCTTGCTTCCCGTCGGGCAGGCAGGGTCACGGAAATCGACCAATGTGTTACCATCGCCGATGGACTGGTGGCCAAGAAACCGGGGGAGAACACTTTTCTCCTTGCGGATAAGTACGTGGATGAGATCATAACCGTGGAGGATGAGGCCATCAAAGCAGCCATGCTTTATTTGCTTGAGCGAATGAAGCTGTTGGTGGAGCCCTCGGGGGCCGTTAGCCTCGCAGGCCTTCTTAGCGGATCGGTCCCTTTGGGTCCCAAGAGCCTTGCGGTTCTCTCCGGCGGCAACTGTGATCCTGGCTTCCTAGGAAGCATCCTTTTGGAATCTAGTCGATAGGGGGGTGGCGTAGGTGCCCTTTACCGTTGACCTTGACGAAACGGCAGCACTCCTTGGCGCCTTGGTCAGCATCGAAAGCATCAACCCGGCCTACCCTGGGGCCACCTCCGGCGAAGACAGGATAGGGGCATTTGTCCTGGACTATTTGCAAAACCTAGGCCTTGATTGCGGCGCCCATGAAG
>JAAZLZ010000088.1 GCA_012799075.1 Bacillota bacterium | reverse complement strand
TCATTGCCCGGGCCATTGCGGGGAATAAGGATCTGCTCCTCCTCGATGAACCCACCAACCGGGTGGACCCGGCCAGCCGGAGCCTCATCATCCAGGCCCTCCTTCGCATCCGCCAAGGGGGCAGGACCGGGGCCATCATCGTCAGCCACGACCCGGCCTTCCTTCAGGAGACAACCCATCGGATCCTCAGCCTCAACGGCTCCCTCGCCGACGCCGAAAGCTTGCTGCCGGGTGGGTGAAGCTCCCGATGCGCAGACTGGGATGCTTAGCCTGCAGACACTTGATCAGTCCTGGGATGCCCAAGGTCTTTTCCGTCATTGGAAATGCCTCAGCCAACCAGGCAGGATCCCCGCTCAGATTGCGCAGCTGGACCATCTCGATGCCCGTTTCACCGATGAAGTCGAGCAGTGCTCCAACTTCCCCGGGCCTGTCCGTAAGGCCGGGGAAGGTCAAAAGATTTAAACTGACCACCACGCCCTGGGACCTGGCCATGCGAATCGAGTTGGCCACATCGGCAAGGTCAAAGCCCCTTGGCCGATGATATGCCATGAAGGTTTCCTCCTGGGCGCTAAAGAGGCTCACCCGCATCGCATCCAGTCCCGCGTCGACTAATCTGGCCAAATCCTCTACACTGCCCCCATTGGTATTAATGTTGATTGTCCCCCGGTGTGTTTGCCGGCGAATCTCCTTGACAGCCCCGGCCAGAAGGTCCGACTCGAGGCTCGGCTCACCCTCGCACCCCTGCCCAAAACTGATGATCCCGTCCCGGGCCCGGTCTAGATGGTGAACGGCCAATGCAACGATCTCATCTTTTGAAGGGCTGAACCCGATCCGAATATGGGGCGCCGGCGGGACATCCTCCTCCTGATTGGAGATGCAGCCAAGGCAGCGGGCATTGCACCGCCTTGAGCTGGGGATCCCCGCCTCCCACCGCTCATAGAACAGGTTCTGGGCGGTGAAGCACTGGTAGCCTAAGGAACAGCCGGATAGGTGTTCAACCAGCCGGTTGCCCGGGAAAATCCTTTGCAGCCGTGCGATCCGATCGGGCAGGGTCTTAGTGTTGTAAAAGCGCGGCGACCAGCGGGAGCGTAGATGGTCAATGGGCAGGGCAGCTGCGTACAGCCTACCGCCGTGGGAGCCAACCGCGGTATAACCGAAGAAAGGGAGCCTGGGACATTCTTCCCAGGCCTTGTAGGCAGGAAGCAGGGTCCGCACGTAACCTGCAGGCAATAAAGCCCCAACGGCCCACTTGGAGCCGCTGTCAACGGGCTGCGTCCGCCCCGAAGATCGATCCAGACCAACGGGGGCCCGGCCGGGGAGCATTACCAGGCTCGCCCCTGCAGGCAAGGGCACTACCTGGGTCAGCTCCGAAAAAGAGGGCCCGTTAAGGCCCATCGCAGTCAGTTTGTCATGTATGTAAATTCGGCCCGCCTCATCGGCGTAGACTAAAGAAAGAGCCATACTTTCCCCCTAGCGAATCAAGAACTTTATGGGGTCGACGGCCTTGGCCCGGTAGCGGATCTCAAAATGCAGATGGGGGCCGGTGGAATTTCCCGTATTCCCGCTGCGGGCGATAATCTGGCCCCGTTCTACCCAGGCGCCCACCGAAACCAGCAGCCGGGAGTTATGGGCATATCTAGTCTCGACTCCCTTGCCATGATCGATAATCACCAGATTGCCGTAGCCCCCGTTTCGGCCGGCGAAGGTTACCCTCCCATCGGCGGCAGCCCGAACGGACGTGCCGGTGGGTGCGGCGATGTCCACGCCATAATGCATCCTGCCCCACCGCATCCCGAAGTGGGAGGAGATCCTTCCCCGCATGGGCCAGCTGAAGGAGGGCTGCAAGACGCCGTTCCGCACCAGCTGATAGCGCTGGACCCGCTCCCTGGCTCCAGGGATGACGAGCTGCTGCCCCACCCGTACGCTATGGGGGTTGGCGATCTCATTGGCCTCAATAATTTTATCTTGGCCCACACTATACATCCGGGCAATATCCCACAGGGTCTCCCCCTGCTCCACCGTATGAAGAACCCCCACAACGGTCAGGATGGCGAGCTTCTGCCCGACGGCCAGCCGGTGGACATTGCCCATGTTGTTGACCTGGGCGATTGTATTCACATCCGTCCCATACGCCCTCGCGATATCCCACAGGGTCTCCCCGGATTGGACGATATGGGTGAGGACTTGGGGCTTAGCGGGGGGAGGCGGCTCTTCTTGCTTTTCTTCTTCCTCTTCCTCAACCGACTCCTCAACAATTTCATCATTTAAGGGCAGCTCCGGCTCCTCTGTCAGCTGGTAAGCCATGGGCACCAGCTGAAGTTCGGCATCCTGAAGCTCCCCATCTTCCTGCCAGGCTGATACATCGAAGCCAAGAAGGGTTCGCTGCACCGCGAATTGGTCATCCCAGGAGGCACCGCCAGCGGCGGCGCCATCAATGCCTAGTAAGACTGCTTGTTCCAACAGCGTCTGCTGAAAGGTGGAAATCCCTCCTCCCACCGTGAGTGAGAGGAAAAGGGCCATTGATATCAACCTTGCCAACGGACAGCTGCGGCTTTGACGTAATGGTTCCACGCCGTGCTTCCTTCCCTTCCGTTGGTGGGCAGCGAAAGTCTGCACCACCCGGTGCCGGCCATCGCTGCTCACTCCCTTAATCCGGGAAATATTCTACGCCTTCTACCTCCCTAAGGAACCTCTGGAAGTAAGGCGGCATGGGTCAAGACTTAGCGACAGTATGACCTATTCCACATCCACGGCCTGTTTCCTGCCATTGAAATGGAAATTTTGCCTTGCTAAGAAAAATCCGTCCTGTGATATGCTATCCACCGATAAGCCAGTTTAGCCCTATTTCCCCGCAAGTAAATACTTCCAATCAGGGCTTATATATAATGGTTCACCGTCCCCGGGAGATCTCCTGCTCTCGTTCAAAATAAACAGAAAGATTATTCCCGCGCGGACATGTCCACCGGGAATGTTCCTATTCCTTCCATCGGTCCTATGCCCTCAGATTATCGGCAAAGGGGGATTTGATGATAAGCTGCATGAATTCCTCGTTCTTCTTGGTATGGGTCAATCGATCGATGAGCAGGTCTGTCGTCTCGGCGGTGCCCATGGAGCCCAGGGCTTTCCTTAGGATCCACATCGTTTCCAGCTCCGATTCGGACAAGAGAAGCTCTTCTTTCCTGGTTCCCGAACGATAGATGTCCACCGCCGGGAAGATCCGCCGCTCCGCGAGCTTTCGGTCCAAGTGGATCTCCATGTTGCCCGTCCCCTTGAACTCCTCATAGATGACGTCATCCATGCGGGAGCCTGTTTCGATTAAGGCGGTTGCCAAAATCGTCAGGCTTCCCCCTTCCTCCAGGTTGCGGGCGGCGCCGAAAAACCGTTTGGGACGGTGCAGGGCCGCAGGATCGACTCCACCGGAGAGGGTCCGGCCGCTGGGAGGCACCACCAGGTTGTGGGCCCGGGCCAAGCGGGTAATGCTGTCTAGAAGGATGACCACATCCTTGCCATGCTCCACAAGGCGCTTCGCCCGTTCAAGGACCATGTCCGCCACTTTGACGTGGTTCTCCGGAGGCTGATCGAAGGTGGAGCTGACCACGACTCCCCGGACGGATCGCTCCATATCCGTCACCTCTTCCGGCCGCTCATCGATGAGAAGGACGAGGAGCTCCACTTCCGAGTGGTTGCTGGTCAGGCTGTTGGCAATTTTCTTAAGCACAGTGGTCTTGCCCGCCTTCGGCGGAGCCACGATCAAGCCCCGTTGACCCTTGCCCAAGGGCGCGATGATGTCGATAAGGCGAGTTGCGATTTCTTTTGGGTCAAGTTCCAGATGGAGGCGCTCATTGGGGTAGATGGGGGTGAGGTCGTCGAAGTCCGGTCGTTTGGTAGCCAGATCCGCATCAGCCATGTTCACTGCCAAGACTCGCAGCAGTGCATGGTACCGTTCGTTGTCCTTCGGGGGGCGAATCTGGCCGAGGATGGCATCCCCCGTGCGGAGATTGAAGCGGCGGATCTGGGATGGAGACACATACACATCGTTGGGGCCGGGAGTGAAGCTGTCGATTCTGAGGAAGCCGTAGCCATCGGGAAGCACTTCGAGGATGCCCTCTGTCATCGTCAAGCCCTCTTTTTCCGTCCGGGCTTTGAGAATCTCCAAAATTAGCTCCTTCTTTCGCAGCCTCCCCGAACCGACTATGTCTAATTCCCCGGCGACTTCTTGCAGCTCATCGATTGTCTTCCCACGCAGTTCACTAATATTCATCTTGATCAACTCCTCGCTCTTAAGGCCTACGCCCGGCGGCTGCAGCCGAAAAGACGCATTTTCCCTTGAACTACCGATTGCATGCGGTCTCTGGCCGGTCCAAGAATCCGGCGGGGGTCGATTTCATCGGGGTTCTTCGCAAGAACTTCCCGCACCCCCTGGGCAAAGGCCTGGCGAATTTCGGTATCGATATTGATTTTGGTTATTCCCAATTGGATTGCTTGTCTGATGCTTTCATCGGAAAGTCCTGAAGCTCCGTGCAGGACCAGGGGAACATCAACCTTTTTATTGATCTTATCCAGCCTGGCAAAATCCAGTTTCGGCTCTCCCTTGTAGACCCCGTGGGCGGTGCCGATGGCAACGGCCAAGGCGTCCACGCCTGTTGCCTCCACAAAACGGCAGGCTTCATCGGGATCGGTAAAGAACGCATCCTCCTTGGCCACTACGATATCATCTTCCTTGCCGCCTATCCGGCCCAATTCTCCCTCGACGGAAACGCCTACACAATGGGCCACATCAACTACACACCGCACCAGCTCCACATTCTCCGCAAAAGGCAGCCGGGATCCATCCACCATGACCGCGGTGAAACCGGCCCGGATGCAGCGGACGGCCTGCTCGAAGCTAGTCCCGTGATCGAGATTCAAGGCCACTGGGACAGTGGCTGTGTTGGCGGCTTCTTGCACCATCGCAGCTATGTACTCTAGACCAGCGTACTTGAGCCCCCCTTGACTGGCCTGGATAATGACCGGAGACTGTTCTGCTTCGGCAGCGGCAATGATCGCCTGCAGTATCTCCAGGTTGTTGCAGTTGAATGCCCCCACCGCATAGCGCCCTTCCCGGGCTTTCTGAAGCAGCGGGGCGGCAGGTACTAGAGCCAATTGGCAAACCTCCCTTTAGAGTCCTATTCCTTGTGGAAAGACCGATGATGACCTTCCTGGCCCATCCGGATTCTCTCCACGGCCTTTAGGTCGGCCAGATCCCCCTCGTCGGCCGCTGCGATGGTCAAACGGCCGTGGCAGCGGGTGCAGACCAGCTCAAGCCTATCAGGATACAGTTCCACGTCCATCTCCTCATGTCCGCACTGACACAAAATCCCCCCTCGCAAAGCCAAATCCTCAAGCATAAGCAGCGCCTCGTAAACGATGGGGTGCTCATCAAACTCTGATCCCTCATTGCCCAGGGCCAATGGCACCTGGGTCAAAGGACAATACAAATTGATTGCCTTGCCGCTGCATATGTCACTCATCGGAATACTTAAGAAGTGGAATCGTTCACAGATCAGACAGGCGACTAGGAAAGTGATCTCTCTTCGATATTTTCTCACCCTGGCTTTAGTAAATCCACAGGGGCATGGAAGCGAAATCGTCCGGCCCCCAGACAGGGCAAACAAAGAAAGGTCGTGGGATAATCCTTTGCCGCAATTTGGACAGCGAATAAAAAGGTTAAATTTAGTTCTAATCTGCATCCTTCGGGTGTCACCCTTACTGTATTTGTCAAGTGTGCGGTTTTATGGAAATCCCCACAGAACGCGGGAAGCATCCGGTGCGCAGGGCATATAGGAGAGAGATCACCGGGCTGTGCTTTGAAACCCAGCCGCATACCCCAAGTAATTTCGGACAGCCTTGATGTTCGCCAAGACCTGCCCTCTTTCCTGCCGACCTTGGTTAATTCACTCCAGGCTGCTTAGGTTCTGGACAAGAAGGCGCCCGGAAAGCTCAAGTTTGACCATGGCAGCCCAAAGGCCGAGGGCCAACCCCTCCCGGCCCAGCGAAACCCTCTTCCAGGGTCCGCCGTTAATGGATCTGGCCCATGCATCCTCCCGTTCCACCCTCAAGAGCAAGGTCCGATAGGGATTGTACAAGTCCACCCGGCTAGAGTCAAGGGATATCTTAGCATAAAGGAGCTGCTCCTGAGCCAGGGAAAAAGCGTCCGCCCCAACCGGGGTGCCTTCCCAATAGACGCCCCCTACATCATAAGGGAGCGAAACAAGGGCGCCGTCTTCCTTTTGCAGAAGAACCCAGCCTTCTCCCCAGTCAACGACCTCTCCGATGATAGAGCCATCTTCTTCCCCCCAGGGGAAGACCTCTCCTTGCGGCTCCCAGGCCCAACCGACGCTGAACATCATCAAAAAAATCAACACGCCCGCCATCCATCCCATCAAGCCAGTCGCCCCCCTTGCATGTTCAGTAACATTATGGGCAAAAGGCTGGCTAATTATGAGCGGGCAGAGCATTAGTCGATGCAAATGGCAGCCCCTGCCCGGAGGCGGGGGCTAAAGCCTTGGTTGTCCTTTTCAACTTTGACTACTTGGCGAAGTCCTCCGGCGTCACGTTGTCCAGGAACTTTCGAAACTCCTCCAACTCCTCATCCTCGTCGTCCCTGTGGATGACCATGGCCTTGGCTGCCACTTCTTCAGAGATGAAAATAGGAGCATCTGTACGCAAAGCAAGGGCAATCGCATCGCTGGGACGAGCATCGATGTCGATTTCCCCCTGGGCGGTCTTCAAGTAGATGCGGGCATAGTAGGTCTCGTCTTTGAGATCCGTGATCACAACCCGACTAACCTTGGCGCCGAAACCATCCAGAACATTCTTCAGCAGGTCGTGCGTGATGGGGCGGGGTGGCTTGATTCCCTCCATCTGAATGGTGATGGCATTGGCTTCCGCCGGCCCAATTACAATGGGAATGAAGCCCCTCTCTTCGGCATCGGTGATCACCACTACAGGCATCATGGTATGCTGGTCGATGCCCACTACCTTCACCTTCATCCTTACCATATGCGCTCACCCCATTTCAAGCAATTTGGCGCCCCTATTTCCTTGCCCAGCCGTTTATATTATATCAAATCCCCATCACGGAAACCACCCTGCCGAGCCAGGACATCCTTTCTACCGCTGATTAGCAAGGCAAGCGCCAATGAATCCAGTAAACAAAGGATGGGGGCGATTGGGCCGAGACTTGAACTCAGGGTGAAACTGGGTGGCGACGAACCATGGATGATCGGCCAGCTCCAATACTTCCACCAGGGAGCCGTCGGGGCTGAGCCCGACGGGGAGCAGGCCTTGTTCTTCGTAAAGGCTCCGGTATTCATTGTTGAACTCATAGCGATGTCGATGCCGCTCGCTGATCTCCCGGCGCCCGTAGAGCTGTTGGACCAGGGAGTCTTGCCGGAGGATGCAGGGCCAGGCTCCCAGCCGCATGGTGCCCCCCAGTTGGGAGATCTGCTCTTGCCCGGGCAAACGGTCAATGACGGGATGGCTGGTATTAGGGTCAAATTCGGTGCTGTTTGCTCCCTCCAGGCCCAAGACGCTCCTGGCAAACTCGATCACCGCGCAGTGCATCCCCAGGCAAAGTCCCAAAAATGGCTTCCTTTGCTCCCGGGCATAGCCGGTCGCGTTGATCTTGCCTTCGATGCCCCGGTAGCCAAAGCCCCCGGGCACCAAAATCCCATCGACGCCCCCCAGGAGTTCGCCCACCTCCCGGTCTTCCAAATCCTCCGCGTTGACCCAGACCACCTCTACCTTGCACTCGTGGGCGATCCCCCCGTGGTGGAGGGCTTCCACCACGCTTATGTAAGCATCGGGGAGGGAGACATACTTGCCGACGATGGCAACCTTCGTCCGGGCCTGGGGGTTCTTGATGGTCTTGACCATCGCCCGCCACTCTTTCAGGTCCCGCTTGCCCAGGGGCAGGCCGAGCTTTTGCATGACCAGCTCATCTAAACCCTCCTGCTCAAACATCAATGGCACTTCATAGATGGTGTCGGCATCCAGGTTGGGGATGACCGCTTCTTGCTCGATATCGCAAAACAGGGCGATTTTCTTTTTGATCTCCGGGGACAGATGACTTTCCGTCCGGCAGACAATGATGTCCGGCTGGATGCCGATGCTGCGCAATTCCTTGACACTGTGCTGGGTAGGCTTGGTCTTCAGCTCCCCGGCGGTCTTGATGTAGGGGATCAACGTAACGTGGATGTAAAGACAGGCCTCCCGGCCTACATCGCTCTTAAACTGGCGGATGGCCTCAAGGAAGGGCAGGCTTTCGATATCCCCAACCGTTCCTCCGATTTCGACGATCACCACATCCACGTCTCCCGGCCGGCCCAAGGCCAGGATGGCTTCCTTGATTTCATTGGTGATATGGGGGATGACCTGGACTGTTCTTCCTAAGAAGTCGCCCTTGCGCTCCTTCTCGATGACCGACCAGTAAATCTTCCCCGTGGTCACGTTGCTCAGCCTGGTCAAGTTCACATCGATGAATCGTTCATAGTGCCCAAGATCCAGGTCTGTTTCCGCCCCATCTTCGGTGACAAACACCTCGCCATGCTGGAAGGGGCTCATGGTCCCGGGGTCCACGTTGATATACGGATCAAGCTTCAGCATGGTCACCTTAAAGCCGCGGCTTTTCAGCAGCCTCCCCAAGGAGGCGGCTGTAATGCCTTTCCCCAGGCTTGAGACCACCCCGCCGGTTACAAAAATATACTTAGGCATATGTCTTTACCTCGTTTCCGCAAGTGTCCATCCCTCCGGACCTTTGTTCTACATGACTTCTGGCGCAGATACCCCTAGAAGCTCTAGGGCATTGGATAAGACTGTCTGGACTCCCATAACCAAGGTCAAGCGGGCTGCCTGCAGCTCCTCTTCTTCTCCGATCACCCGGCAATGGGTGTAGAAAGAGTGGAACAAAGAAGCCAGTTCCTGGACATAGTGGGCTATCCGATGGGGCTCCCTTCGCAAAGCCGCTGCTTCCACTTCCCGGGGAAAGGCAACCAGACACTTGAGGAGCTCCTCTTCATGATCGGTAGCTAGCAAATCCGCGTCGATCCCTTCCGGCCCGGGCAGGGCGATGCCCCTCTCCTCTGCCTGGCGCAAGATGCTGCAAATGCGGGCATGGGCATACTGGACATAATAGACCGGGTTGTCCGCCGACTGTTCCTGGGCCAAATCCAAATCAAAATCAAGATGGCTTTCGGGGCTGCGCATCAGGAAAAAGAACCGGGCGGCATCGCGGCCCACTTCCTCCACCAGCTCCGCCATGCCTACGAAGGTTCCCGTCCGCTTGGACATGCGTACTTGCTGTCCGCCTCTGAGGAGATTCACCAATTGAAGGATGATTACCTCCAGATCGTCCTCTTTCCGGCCCAAGGCCTGCACCGCGGCCTTCATCCTGGCGATGTACCCGTGGTGATCCGGACCCCAAATATCGATTACCCGATCGAATCCCCGCCCATACTTGTTCCGGTGGTAGGCAATATCCGCCGCCAAGTAGGTGGGTTGTCCATCGCTGCGGACCAGCACCCGATCCTTGTCATCGCCATAGGCAGTGGAGCGAAACCACAAGGCCCCATCCTCTTCGTAGATATGGCCTCGCTTTTGCAGCTCCCGGACCACTGCCTCCACCTGCCCCGCCTGATGCAAATCCCGCTCCCTGAACCATACATCGAAGGTGACGCCGAAAGCCTCCAAGTCCCGCCGCTGCCACTCCACCATCCGGTCCAATCCCTGCTGCTGAAAAAACTCCAGCCGCTCCTCCGGGGACATCTTAACCAGTTCAGGATGTTCATCGAAAAGCTCTTTCGCCACATCCAGCACGTATTCTCCCGGGTAGCCGTCCGGGGGGATCTTTGCATCCTCCCCCAGCAGCTGTCGGAACCTGGCTTCTAGGGAGCGGGCAAACTGGTCTGCCTGGTTGCCGCTGTCATTGACATAAAATTCCTTGCTCACATCTTCCCCTACCGCGGCCAAAAGACGGGCCAAGCAATCACCCACCGCGGCCGCCCGGGCATTGACCACATTCATGGGGCCCGTTGGGTTGGCACTGACAAATTCCAACTGGATCTTCTGTGGGTTCTTGGCTGTCCTGCGCCCATAGCGGGGCCCTTTGGCCAGGACCACCGCCAGGAGCTTGCCCCACCAGTCCTGACTCAGATGAAAGTTGATGAAGCCAGGACCGGCGATCTCAACCCGCCGAACCGCAGCCTCCTCCAGATCCAACTTGTCCACCAACAACTCAGCCACCTTCCTGGGGGGCAGACCAGCTTCACTGCCCAAGACCAAAGCCAGGTTGGTGGCCAAGTGACCATGCTCCTTGGACCGGGGAGCCTCCAGGTGAATCTCATGGACAGGCCCCACCTGCAAGACCCCCTCGGCGGCACATCGATCAACAGCAGCCTGCAGCGCTGAGGCGATCATGTCCCGCTGCTTTGCTATTACATCCACCTCATCCAGCTCCTTTAGATTACTGCGCTCTCGGAAGCCGGTGGATGACCTCCTCGTTGCGCCTGAAAATCTCGTTGGCACTCAAGTGTCCCCCTAAGGTCTCCACCTGCTTTCCGTCCACTAACACAAAGACGCCTTGAATCTGGGGAAACTCCGTCAGGGTATTGGCAATAGCCGCGATCATAAGACCCTCAAGGCTTGCTCCCCAATTGAAGTTCTCCACGATTTCCCGGCTGAAGTCGGCGTACGCGATGCCGTCCTTCACTTCAAGCCCCAAAACCCGCGTCCCTTCTGGCAGGGACCTGTTTAACCCTGAACCCTCGGGGGGACCCTTGGCCAATTCCTTTAAAGCCTCCAAGGGAAGATTCTCCCCAAAGACCTTCCGCACCTTCGGCACCAGGAAGAATTCCGTCTCTCCGCTCAAAACGAAGTACACAGTCACATCCTGTCCCTGGGCCCTCACATCCTGTAGCCTTTCCAGTTCCTTGCGCAAGGTCTCGTTTTCCTTCCGGAGCCGGTCTAGCTCCTGCTCTAGGTTGTCAACCCGCTGCAAAGCCCGCCGGCGCTCCCCCTGGGTATACACCAAAAGCCCCGCCAAAACAGCGAGGATCAACAGTGCCGCCAATACTTTACGCACCCCTATCCCTCCCATTAAGTCAGCTCCAAAGGAGCAGGGCCTCTCGAACAAGTTTGGCCGCCAGCAACGCGGTTATGTCCCCGGCGTCTACAGGGGGACAAACCTCCACAATGTCCATCCCCACTAGTTTCAAGTCTTTCAAGGCATAAAGGGCCTCAAGCAGCTCCCGGCTCCCTATCCCCCCCGCTTCGGGGGTTCCCGTCCCCGGTGCAAAGGCCGGGTCCACCACGTCGATGTCGATGCTCAAGTAGACAGGATGGGGGGCAAGCTCCCCCAAAACAGCTTCAAGACCACCCAGCCCTCCGGGGAAGAATCTTGTGTTGGCCCGCCCGAAGCAAAACTCCTCTCGAGTGCCGGAACGGATGCCAAACTGGTAGACCCTCTCTCCCCCGATGAGGTCCACGATCCGTCTGACAACTGTCGCGTGGGAGTCGGCCTGGCCCAGGTATTCATCCCGCAAATCCGCATGGGCGTCAAACTGGAGGAAGACCAGGTCGGGATAACATCTCCCCATTGCCCGGAGGATAGGGAGGCTGACCAGGTGCTCACCGCCGAGCACCAGGGGCAGCCGGCCCCGTCCGACCAAGTCCGCCGCCGCCTCCTCAATGAGCCGAAGGCTCCCCTCCAAATCACCAAAAGGCAGAACCAAATCCCCCAAGTCCTCAAACTCTATTTCATCCAGCCCCCGATCCAACAAGGGGCTGTATTCTTCGAGGGCGTCGGATACCTCCCTTATACGCTCGGGAGCAAACCTGGCGCCGGGGCGGAAGCTTGTGGTCTGATCCAAAGGGGCCCCCAGCAAGACCATCCTGCCGCCAGATCCGGCGGCCAGGAAGCTTCCCCGCCTAAGCACCCGCTCCCGCCAATTCATCGAGCCGCCTCCTCAAGGTCCCCAATCAGCCGCCGAACGAAATTGGGCAGAGCAAAGGCAGCCCTATGTACATCAGAGTTGTAGTAAACCGTCGGCACCATTTGTCTCGCCCCGAAATCCACCTGCAGCGGGTCATGCTTCTTGGAGCCCAGAGAGAAGCTCCACAGGCCCGTCGGATAGGTTGGCACACAGGTTAGGTACAGCCGGCTGATGGGAAACACCCCTTGAATGTAGCGGAAGGACTGCTCAATCAGCGACGCATTGACATAGGGCGATTCCGTTTGGGCCACCAGAATGCCATCTTCTGTTAAGGCTTCGTCGATGGAACGGTAAAAGTCCTGGGAAAAAAGCCCCACGGCAGCTCCAACCGGTTCGGTGGAGTCAATGATAACGATGTCATAAGCGTTTCGCCAAGCCTTGATATGGGCGATGCCGTCCCCCACCATAATCTCGACCCGAGGGTCGTCCAAAGCAGAACTAATATTAGGCAGGTAGCTCCTGGCCGCCTCGATGACCCCCGCATCAATCTCCGCGAGGACCACCTTCTCAATGGATGGGTGCTTGAGGATCTCCCGGACGGCTCCCCCGTCCCCGCCTCCGATGACCGCCGCCCTGCGGGGGTTTGGGTGGGTATACAAGGCCACATGGGTAATCATTTCATGATAGACGTATTCATCTTTTTCCGTCGTCTGGACCATTCCGTCTAGGACCAGCATCCGCCCGTATTGGAGGGTGTCCAATACTGCCAGCTCCTGGTAGGGGGTTGTCTCTCGATGGAGGACATTCCTCACCTTAAGGCTGAGTCCCATGTTTTCCGTTTGTTTTTCCGTATACCAAAGCTCCATGTCCCATCCCCCCGAAGATGCTAGTACCACAGGGCGACTGCGGCAAAGACGCACCCGATGGCGTCCACTTTGTGCTCAACTGACTTGACCAAGGTCTTCTTCAGGGGGATCTGCCGCTGGGCAAAGGCGTTTTCCACCATCGCGACGACCTTTTGTTCGGCCTCTTCCCCGCTGCATCGCCCCGAATACTCCATGATCACGCCAAAGCTGTCCTCGGACAGGCCTACCGCCACCGCAGCCGCGATGGTCTCCCCGGGTACTTCACTGATCAGGGCCCCGTAAGCCGTCGGGGTTAATGAACCGGCTGGGATGGACACTTCATCCACGTATTGGGCCCCCGGCGGCAAGAT
>JAAZLZ010000087.1 GCA_012799075.1 Bacillota bacterium | reverse complement strand
CCGCGATAGCCATTACCGACCATGGGGCGATGTATGGCGTGATCGAGTTTTACAAAAAGGCCCGGGAACAGGGGATTAAGCCCATCATTGGCTGTGAAGTCTATGTGGCGCCCCGATGTCGCACCCAGCGAGAGCCCAAGATCGATGAAAATACCTATCATCTAGTCTTGCTAGCGGAAAACAACCAAGGTTATCGGAACCTGTTGAGCCTGGTCACCAGGTCTCATCTGGAGGGTTTTTACTATCGTCCTCGGGTTGATAAGGAGCTTTTGGCCGAGCACGCAGAGGGACTGATTGCCTTGACGGCTTGTTTGGCTGGCGAGATCCCGACGAGAATAAGACATAGCTTCGCGGAGGCAAGGCAAGTACTCGATGAGTATCTGGCCATCTTTGGCCGGGATTCCGTCTACTTGGAACTGCAAGACAATGGCGTGGAGGGACAAAGGGAGGTCAATGAGCTTTTGGTCCGGTTGGGCAAAGAGGCAGGGGTGCCCATTGTGGCCACCAACGATATCCACTATCTGCGGGCAGAGGACGCCAGGGCCCATGATGTTCTCCTTTGCATCCAGACCGGCAAGACTATCAACGATCCTAATCGGTTGAGATTTCCGACCAATCAGTTCTTTGTCAAGTCCGCTGAAGAAATGGCCCAGGCATTTTCCCAATATCCTGAGGCTCTAGCCAACACCCTCGCCATCGCCGAGCGATGCCACGTGGATATTGAACTGGGCAGGGTGCACCTGCCGCCCTATTTGCCCCCCGACGGCCAGGACCTGGCCAGTTATCTTCAACAAGAGACTTTTGCCGGAGCAAAGAGGCGTTTGGGGAGGATGACTCCTGGGATAAAGTCGCGGCTTTCCCATGAACTTGAAGTCATCAATTCTATGGGGTATCCCGGCTACTTTCTGATTGTAGCCGATTTCATCCAGCATGCCCGCTCTCGAGGCATCCAAGTGGGACCGGGCAGAGGTTCGGCGGCGAGCAGTCTTGTTGCTTACTGCTTAGGGATCACCGACATCAATCCCTTAGAGTATGGACTCATCTTCGAACGCTTCCTCAACCCTGACCGGATCAGTCTGCCGGACATCGATACGGACTTTGCCGACGATCGCCGGGGAGAGATCATCGACTATGTCGTCGCCAAGTATGGACAGGATCGGGTGGCCCAGATCATCACCTTCGGCACCATGGCCGCTCGGGGAGCCATTAGGGATGTGGGGAGGGTGTTGGAGCTTCCCTACAGCCAGGTGGATGCCATTGCCAAGCTGGTGCCTTTGGAGGTTGGAGTGACTCTTCAGGGAGCTTTGGAGACCGTCCCGGAGCTAGAGAGCCTTGCCCGTTCCGATGAAGAAGTAGTGGGCCTGTTGGAGCTTGCCCAAGCGGTGGAGGGATTGCCCAGGCATGCATCAGTCCACGCGGCGGGGATCGTTATTGCCGATGGGCCCTTGACGGAATACACGCCCCTGCAGCTGGGCACTGAAGGGCAAATCGTCACCCAGTACCCAATGGAAAACCTAGAAGAAGTCGGTTTGTTAAAGATGGACTTCTTGGGGCTGCGGACCTTGACTGTGATTGGACGGGCCGTGGAGCTAATTCGGGATGCTCGGGGGGTGGACCTGGACATCGAGGCCATACCCTTAGATGATCCAAAGGTCTATAGGATGTTGAGCCAGGGAGACAGCAGCGGTGTTTTCCAGATGGAGAGTCGATTGTTTCGCAGTCTCCTGCAGGAAATCAAGCCCACCCGGTTTGAGGATCTGGTGGCTATCCTGGCCTTGGGACGCCCAGGACCGATGGGACGCGTCGATGACTTCGTTCGTCGCAAGCATGGCGATGAAAAGATCTCTTACCTGCATCCCTGGCTGGAGGAAATCCTCCAGGAAACCTATGGGGTGATTATTTATCAAGAACAAGTAATGCTCATTGCCACCCGTCTTGCCGGTTATACAGCGGCTCAGGCTGACCTGTTGCGGCGGGCCATGGGCAAGAAGAAACCTGAGATTATGATGGAGGAGCGGACCCGTTTCCTGGCCGGCTGCGCCAAGAATGGCATCGATGTCAAGACGGCGGAAATAATTTTCCAGGAAATAGAGAAATTTGCCGGGTATGGCTTCAACAAGTCCCACTCCGCCGCCTATGCTTTGATCTCTTACCGGACTGCCTATCTGAAAGCCCACTATCCGGTGGAGTTCATGGCCGCGGTGTTAAGCAGCGTGATGGGGTCGACGGACAAGGTGGCCGGTTACATTACCTCTTGCCAGCGCCGGGGGATCAAAGTCCTTCCACCGGATGTCAATGAAAGTCTGGCCGACTTTCGCGTCGTTGGGAATCAGATTCGCTTCGGCCTGGGGGCAGTGAAAAACGTGGGGGTCAGTGCCATTGAAAGCATCATTGAAGCTCGCAAAGAAGGACCTTTTACCTCCATTTTCGACCTTTGCCAGCGGGTTCCAGGCCGGATCATGAACCGTAAACTTTTGGAAAGCCTAATAAAGGCGGGAGCCTTGGACGCGCTGTCGGAGGACCGGGCGGAACTGTTGGCTCTGGCGGATTTCGCCCTGGAGGATGGTCAGCGCTTCCAGCAACAAGCTCGGGGACAAAAAACCTTGTTTGACCTGGATGCCTTCGACTTGGCTGAACAAGTCCGGCCGCCCTCCCTGCCGACCCTAACCCGTCGACAGCTGTTGGCGATGGAAAAGGAGGCCCTTGGTCTGTACATCAGCGGACATCCCTTGCAGGAAGTTGGCGAATTAGTTGAGGCTCTGGCCCCAGATCGGTTGAGCTCCCTGGGCCGCCGGGGGGATGGGGAGTGGGTCATGGTGATGGGCGTGCTCAAGAGTCCCAAACGAATCAGAACCAAGACCGGGGCTCAAATGATGTTTGCCCAGCTGGAGGATCTTTCAGGCACGACGGAAGTAGTCTTTTTGCCTGCGGTTTACGGTGCCCACAAGGGCTGCCTGGAGGAAGACAGTCTCCTTCTCCTTGGGGGCAGGGCGGAAATACGGGATGAGGGGAACAAGATCCTCGTCGATGAGGTGGTGCCCCTAGAGCCACAACCGATTGTCTTGGATATCCATAGTGTGAAGCAGCTGAGGGCCTTGCAGCGCAGCTTGCGGGGCCAAGGTGGGGATGTCCCGGTGATCCTTCGCTGCCGGTCGACCGGTGGGACGGTGGTGGTGGTTGCATCAGCAGAGTATTGGGCATCCCAGGATGCAAAGAGTCAAGTTGAGGCCTTGGGACGGGATTGACCTGGGATTGATTCTGGTTGAAGGCCCTGGGGCGTTAGTGTATACTCGAAGCAGGACTTTAGCGGCCTTGATCGCAGGAAGGGGGTGGGCCCTTGGGACCAAGTGGTTCTGAGCAAATGGATGTGATCTGTGGTGATTTTATTGTGGTGCGGGCCTCGGAAAACGGAGTTACTGTCATCGGCCTGACCAGAGGCAAAGACACGAAATTTCACCACAGTGAGAAACTCGATCAAGGGGAAGTAATGATCGTTCAGTTTACAGAGCATACTTCAGCCATAAAAATTAGAGGTCGAGCGGAGATTTTGACCCGTCACGGGCGCATCGAGTCAGGAGACTAACCTCCAAGTTTCCGCTGGGGTCTGTAAAGGGGAGAAGCTTTATGTGGACAGTCGTCTACGTAGCGCCGAACCGCCCTGTGGCGGACATGCTTAAGGAAATGTTGGAAAATGACGGACTTCTCGTCATGGTTCGGTGTGCCGGTATACCCCATTTGGGGAACTCGGCTCAATTTGAAATACTGGTGCCGGAATCGGAAGTGGATGAGGCGCAAATTGCCTTGAGTCGGGTGTTGGGTCGATGAACTCACCTAGTGGGATGAGGGGATGCTAAAAGTGTTTTGGGGGAAGCAAAAGTATGTCACCATCAGGCCCCGGGAGGCAAGCTCTGGACCGGTGGCTGACGGCCTGTGGACCAGGTGCCCAGCTTGCAGCAGCCTCCTTTATACAAAGGAGCTCACTAAGAACCTGAATGTATGTGACCGCTGCAGCCACCATTTCCGGATGGGTGCATGGGACCGGGTGAGGCATCTGTTGGATTCCGATAGTTTCCAAGAAATGGATCGGGATCTTAAGGGAGGCAACCCCTTGGGGTTTTCAGGCTATGAAGGCAAGCTGGCCAAGTCTCGGGAGACAACTGGCCTCACTGAGGCCTGCTTGACCGGGGAGGGCCGCCTCAGCGGCTATCAACTGGTTTTTGGAGCCATTGATTTTGGCTTCATCGGGGGCACGATGGGGACTGTGGTAGGGGAGAAAGTCAGTCGGGCCTTTGAATGCGCTTTGGCCAAGAGATTGCCCGTGGTGATGGTATCCGCCGGGGGCGGGGGCGCCCGTATGCATGAGGGGATCCTCTCCCTGATGCAGATGGCCAAAACCAGTCAAGCTGTCGAGCGGCATAGTCAGGCCGGACTTTTATACATTGCTGTGTTAACCGATCCTACCATGGGTGGGATCTACGCCAGTTTTGCCTCGTTGGCAGACGTCATTTTGGCCGAGCCTCAGGCATTAATCGGGTTCGCTGGTCCTAGAGTGGTGGAAGAGACTATTCGCCAGAAGCTGCCAAGTGGCTTTCAACGGGCGGAATTCGCCTTGAATAATGGAATGGTAGATGCCATAATAGAGCGAAAGGAGCTGAGGAAGGTCCTCACTCGCCTGTTGCTTTACCATGATCGGGGGGGCGACAGCTATGCTGAACGGGGTGTTTGAGTGGGAAAAGCCTTTGGTTGAACTGGAGAAGAAGATCGAAGAACTCCGCCGGTTCACCAAGGGAAAAGGGATCGACTTTTCCGCGGAAATTGCGACCCTAGAGAGCCGAGCGGAAAGCCTGCGGCAAGATATTTATTCCCGCTTGACCCCGTGGCAGAAGGTGATGATAGCCCGTCATCCCCGGCGGCTAACCTGCCTCGATTACATCGACTTGATATTCGATGACTTTTTCGAACTCCACGGGGATCGGACCATCCGGGATGATCCGGCCATGGTGGGGGGCATTGCCCTCCTCGAAGGGCGGCCAGTAACGGTAATAGGACCCCAGAAGGGCAAAGATACCAAGGACAACATCGCCCGCAACTTTGGTTTGCCCCATCCTGAAGGTTACCGCAAGGCCCTGCGGCTTATGCGCCAGGCAGAGAAGTTCCACCGCCCCATTATTTCCCTAATTGATGTGGTGGGAGCCTATCCGGGCATCGAAGCAGAGCAGCGGGGTCAGGGGGTCGTCATCGCGGAGAATATCCGGCAGATGTCCTTCTTGAAAGTGCCCATCCTGTGTGTGATAACGGGGGAGGGCGGCAGCGGGGGGGCATTGGCCATCGGGATTGGCGATCGGATTCTCATGCTGGAAAATGCATGGTATTCAGTTTGCTCACCGGAAATGTGTGCCCAGATTTTATGGAAAGATACCAAGAAGGCCGCGGAAGCCGCGGAATCATTGTGTCTGACCGCCCAGGATCTGCTGGAGTGGAACATCATCGATGAGATCATACCGGAACCCCTAGGGGGTGCCCATAGGGATCAAAAAACTATGGCAATGACATTGAAAGAAGCATTGCTGCGCCATCTCCAGGAGTTGGAAACCCAACCGGCAGACGAACTGGTGGCCAAGAGACTTGATCGATACCGCCAGATTGGGGTGGTGTGGTAAGGCGTAAGGAGGACTGGGTTGTGAAGTGTATTGGTGTCCTGACTAGTGGTGGTGATGCTCCGGGGATGAATGCCGCTATCCGGGCGGTGGTTCGCACAGGGCTTCACGCAGGGGTCAAGGTCATTGGGGTTAGAAGAGGTTATTATGGACTTATTCATGGGGAGTTCCAAGTAATGACCCCCCGTTCCGTCGCCGACATTATTCATCGGGGCGGAACTGTGCTTAGAACGGCCCGGAGCGAGGAGTTTACAACGCCCGTCGGTCAGCAGCTGGCCCTGGAGAAGATCAAGCAGCAGCAGCTCGAAGGCCTAGTCATCATTGGTGGCGGCGGTTCCATGCGGGGAGGATTGGTCCTTAGCGATCTGGGCATGCCCGTTATTGGCGTTCCGGCCACCATCGACAACGATCTGGTAGGCACCGATGTGTCCATTGGTTTCGACACGGCAACCAATACCGTGGTGGACGCTATCAACAAGATCAGGGATACTGCCACTTCCCACGAACGGATCTATGTGATTGAAGTGATGGGTCGGGACTCGGGCTTCATTGCCCTTTATTCCGGGCTCGCCGGTGGGGCGGAATCAATTCTGGTGCCCGAGATTCCCTTCGACCTGGATGATGTGTGTCGTCGGATTGTGACCGGCTACAAACGGGGCAAGGCCCATAGCATTATTGTCGTCGCCGAAGGGGCTTATGGTGCTCCAGGGGCTGCCAAGAACGGTGAAAGCGCCGGTTTTCGCGTGGGGAAATTTATCAGGGAGAAAACCGGGTTTGAAACTAGAATCACCGTCCTTGGGCATCTTCAGCGGGGGGGGACGCCTACGGTGCAAGACAGGATACTTGCCAGTCGGCTGGCAGCCTGCGGCGTTGAACTTCTTTTGGCGGGGAAGGACCGTCTGCTCGTAGGGATGATCCACAAT
>JAAZLZ010000086.1 GCA_012799075.1 Bacillota bacterium | reverse complement strand
CTTCGAAGGCCCTGCCCCAGCGTAGGAGCCCTTCCCCTTCATCCAAGGCAGCCAGCTTCGCGTAGGCCAGGTGAAACCCCCGGATGATCCGGGGCCAGGGGCTGCCCCCCAGCAGTCGGCGGAGATGCTCGATGAAAGAGGAACCCTTTCGCCTCAGAGGGAAGGGCGAGTCCAACAACAGCATCGTAAACCCATAGCCGGCTCCGGCCAGGAGTATTTCCTGCACCTGGGCATACCACCCCAGCCGACATTTCCCCTTGCCCCCAACCATGAGCAAAGATCCGGCCCCTTCATCGAGCAGATGCCTCATTTGGCCGATAATGGCCGTAAAGGGAAAGCAGATGAACTCGGGGGCCAGCTCGATCCCCCTGGCGACGACGGCCCGGCTCACCGGGGGGGAAAACAGGCTGTCCACCCCCCATTCATCCAGCATCGCCCGGATGGGGATGTCCAAGTATCCCACCGTGGGAACGCCAATAGTCTCCCCGCCCCGCCTGGGGCCGGGCAGGCTTGGAGGCTGCTGCCCGACTATAGGGGAGGTATCCATGAAGGCTTCGATCCGGGTGATGAGTCCCGCCTCCCCGGTATGTTCATCAAGGCGCAAATTCAGCAAGGGCAGGCGCCTTTTTTCGGCTTCATCTTCAATGAAGACCTCGATGATGGACTCGGGGCCGCACTCGAAGCAGCCCACCAACACCAGCTTGTCCACCATCCCCCTTTGGATCATGCAAAGGGCCGCGCCTAGCTGCAAGGCTTCCAGGTGCCAAAGCTGGGCCCCTTCGTAAAGGCGGTGGACCCATTGCCGGACGTCTTCCTGGGGAATCATCTCCGCGGTGATGACCTGCCCGTAAAGGCGCAGGCGATCGATAATATTATGGGCGATCCATTCATGGATGACATAAGGGTGGCCCACTACCCCTATCCTCAGGTTGGGATTGTAGGTGACCCCTTCATCGTTCAAAGGCCGATTAACCCGTCGGGGAAGGGGATGGAGCTTCCCATAGGCTTCCGGGGTCGTCAGCCCTTGCCGGGCGAGCTGCCAGTACTCCCCTTGGAGGCGGCGGCCGGCCGCTAGGGCCTTTTCTGCCGACCTTAGGCCCCCACCGCCCAAGACCCGGCCCAGCTCCGCCAAGGATTGGAGCACAAACCCCTCTCCCCGACTAAAATCGATAATGGGAACGAGAACCCGGTCGGAAGGAAGGGCAAGGCCCCGGATGATCATATCCGCGGCCCCGATGAATTTGGGACAACAGAAGTTGTCCTTTTCCAGGCTGATTATTATCGGAAGGAAAATAAAATCGACGCCCTTTGTCCACAGGGCGTTAACGTGCGCAAATAAAAGCTTGATGCTGATGCAGGGTTCATCGGTGGGGCAAAGATCGATGTTCGCCAGGAGCTTTTTGGTGGTAGGGGGGGAAATGACGATCCTAGCCCCCAGCTCTTCCAGGATTCCTTTGAAAAAGGGGAATAGATAGTAATACCAAAGGGCTCGGGGGATGCCCACCGACCTCTTTCCCCTCGCCACATCCATGTACTTGGGCCACTCCTTTCGACCGCCAGGGAATGAGGATGATGCCTATTTATCTATTTCCCACTACCTCGCCCTTCATTCCACCCCCGTTAGAATATGTAGCGGAGACCGAAATTGATGTGGCCGTCCTTGGGGTCAAAGGACAACTCCCCCGAGACCTCGCCGGATGTCCGCTCCATTCGCAGAACCGTTTCCACCCGGTCCAAGTCCCCCGCGAGGGGCAGCCGTCCGCCCACTCCTAGATTCCATTCACCCCAACTGCGCTGCCAAAGGCTGCTGAACACAGCCCCCGGTTCTTCATTGCTCCAGCTTTCAAATTCCAGGCCGCCGGTCCAGGTAAGGTGCCTGCTCTTCTTTTCTTCGTAGTTAAGACGGGCCAGCCAGCCAAGGACAGATTCCCGATAGGTGAAACGGGATCCCAAGACGACTTTGCCCTGTTTAGTCTGCTTCAGTTCCAGCCCGGAGCCGACAAAGGCCTCCGTATGACCCACATCCAAGTTATGCCGCCATCCCGTCTCCCACAGAAGGGTCTCGGTCTTGCTCCGGCGCACCCGGCCATCCACTTCCCAACCCCAATAGCCCTGACGGTGATCCCAATTGGGGCCGCCCAAGTTTACCCCGAAATGGTCCCGGCCCAAATCCAGATCATGGCCTAAGGTGATGCCCTTATCGGCATAGTAAAGCAAGGCTCCGCCCTGGCGGTTCCCGACGACGATCTGGTAGTCCAGGCCGAGCATTTCCAACTCGCTCTGACCATCCCGCCAGCGCAAAAGCCCCGTACCGACCCCAGCCCGGTATCCCACCAAGCCTAGGGCCTCTCGCCACTGGACGGTCATCCCCGCCCCCATCAGGTCCGTCACCCCGTCTCCTTCGATGAAAACAAGGCGGGGCATCCAGGCTTGGGATGAGTCGCCGAACCTAAACTGGACCGATGTCCAGTCATCGATGGTCCTCGGCCCTGGAGCCAGGGAAAGCTCCCAGCCTTCCCTGGCCAATGCGCCATCCAACGGTAATAGCCAAAAGCAGGCCGCAACGCAAAAGATGATAATTACCCACCTTACTTTTAGCATCTCACCCGTCCCCTTGTCTTGCCTTGCCGCCAGGGGCAGCCCCCGGGCAGAATCGCCGATAAACGAAGTTATTCGTCGTCCTTGTCCCTAGTTCCTGCCTACTGCTGAATTATCTGGGCATCCTCCGGCAGATAGACTAGGTCTTCCAAAGATAGACTCGGGTTGACCACCACGTCGCGGATGGTCAAAATGCCCAGCAGGCATTCATCTTCAGAGTAAGCCTCAATCCTGCGGGGAAGCAGGTCGACTTCATCGACCCAAAAATACTGGATGCCTGGAATTTGCTCCCCAGGGGTTCCCCCCCGGCCTTCGACCCGCAGGACATAGAGATTGGCCTCCCCGACTTTCTCCGTCCTAATCAATTCGACATTGAAGTTGTCCTGGCTTGGCAGTTTGGTCAATCGTTCAAAGTCGACATCTAGACCTTGTTCCTGGGATATCTCCTTAAGATCCCGGACCAGGATCTGATCGGTGACCGGCATATAAATCTTCAGCGTCTGTTCAACTTCATCCATTACGAATATCTGGTCTTCTAAGATGTCCGGTTCCACGACCTCAAGGCGCATGATCCGGTGGTGCTGACTGGCTAATACCTGCCCGCTCAGCTCCCCGGTCAGGGAACCCTGTCCATCAAATTGCCATACGCAAAGGACCAATGAGATATCCACCAGTTCTTGCCACTTGTCCTGGGCCTCAGCCAACAGAGCCTCAACGGACGCTGCGGCCTTTCCCTGCACAGGTGCAAAAGACATAACCAAGCTCAAGATTACCAAGCAAGCCTTGACTGCCAGCCGGTTCACAACCTTTCCCCCTCGTGTTTCATGCACTATCTTACAGGCGAATATCGATAATCGCCGACACTCCCACTCCAAACACCCGCTTGATGCCCTTGGTCGGGTCGATCTTGTCCACGGGGACTAGCACCTTGGCCCGGAACATGTTGTTCATAAAGTTGCCTTCCAGCTGGGCCACCGCTTCCACTTCCTCGACCTTTTCCTTCGGACCCGACACCTGGGCGGCACCGATGTATCCGCCGGTGCCAATGGTAATGATTGGAACAACCTTCGTCGCATCCCGGTTTTCCAAATCGTGGTTAAGGGTGAGGGTGTTGATCAAGTCGTTCAGCTGGGGGCCGAAGGTCTTCACCGCATAACCGATCCCAAACAGCTTGATGAGGCTCTGCACATTAATTGGGCTACCGGTTACCAGGGGAGTTGCCGCCACAACTGTAATACACAAAACCAGCAGGAGCACCGTTCCCTTAAGTTGACGACCTCGCCACATCATCACCACAACCTCCTTAGCTTACTGAAACACCAGCTCAATCAATTTCTGATCCGGTTCGCGATAGAGAAGTTCGTTGCTGTTTCCCTGCAGCCGAACAGCATCGGCAACCATTAGTCCATATATCTTATTGCTGTTTCCTTGGATTTGTACAGTCATGGGACCGGCAAAGAACCCTTCAATCCGTTGATTATTGCCGGTAATCACCATTTTTTCCTTGGCAATCAGGAAAACATTGCCGCCAATGGTCCCTTTGCGTCCTTTGGGGGCTTGGATAGTAATCTTTCCCTCGGCCACCACTGCCCCGCTGCCCTTCAGGGCGCCGGTAATGGTTGCATCCCCCTTCACATAGAGGACTCCGTTGACGGTGGTATTGGCCAGTTTCGCGCCTCCCTTGACCGTTCGTTTGGCCTTGCCTTTGAGTTTGGTCCAGTTAAGCGTGTACCCAGGCTGGGCCCCACTGACCTTCACCCCAGCTCTGTTGCTTGCCCCCTTCAGCTTGGGACTTCCCGTCACCTTGCCGTCAAGTTTATTGTTGTTCCCGGTGACGGCCATCTCCCCGGGGCAGTTGATGTCCCCCTTAACTAGGTTGTTGTTGCCGTCGATCTTTAGTTCCTTCCCCAAGTAGAGCACATACTCCCATGGCTTTCCCTTGATGGCGGCGGGTTCCTCCGTCTTGTCCGAGGGCAGGGGAACAGGGGCTCCGCCATCCGCCCGGATGTCAATGACCGCGGAGATGCCCACGCCAAAGACCCGCTTCACTCCCGCTAGGGGATTGACATTGTCGATTGGCACTAAGGCCTTGGCCCGAAAGGCGCCGTCGATGAAGGTCCCTTCCAGCTGACCCACCGCGGCCACCTGTTCGACCACCGATGGATCGCCTGCAACCTGGGCCGCCCCGATGTGAACGCCGCTGCCCATGCTCACGATGGGAACGACTTTGGTGGACTGCTGACCTTCGAGACCATGGTTGAATGTTAGCGTATTAATCAAACTGTTTAGCTGATCGCCAAACATATGTACCACATAACCAATGCCAAACACTTTGATCAAAGCTCCCACATCAACCGCCAGGGCTAGCCCTCCCAGGGCCGGGATCAACAGCATACAAATAATCACCATTAAATTTCGGCGACGCATTTGGCATCCCTCCTGTTTACATTGTCCCTGATCAAGGCGATGCTGTTATGTGATCCCCGTCACCAAAAGCAGGGCCCACTCCCCTTATCTGCCAGATACAAGAGTATTCTCCAGCCCGACTTAGAACTCCTTTCCAGGAGGGAAAGACAGAAAATGGGTCGAAGAGGTGAATTGTCCGGCCATGCCCCAAGGAGGCATGGATATGTGGAGTATTTGCCTGTTGTTTTGCCTGGCTTCCTCCTTGCCGTCAGGTCATTACACCGTGGACCGGGTGGAAGGAGACTTGGCGGTTTTGGTCTGGCGAACCGATGAACGGATCGCCTTGCATGTGCCGGCGGAAGATTTGTTTTCCCCCGGGGACATCTGGCAGCTGGAGTTTGCCGATCAAGGGATCATGGCCCACCCCCTGCCTGAGGAAACCGAACTTGCCCGGGCCAGGGTCAAACAGCTTTTAGAAAGGCTTACTGATTCCTCTTTTTTAGACGCTCCAACAGATCTTTGACCCGCTGCCGGCTAGCTTCTTCCCCCAAGGAATCCCGATCCAGGGTAATCCAAAGCCAACTGCCGGGCCCCGCCCCTGGAGGAAGGAGCTTGACCGGCCAGTCGACATGGTAGCACTGCCCTGCATCCTTGATTTCCAAGACGGCAAGTTCCCCTTCAAAGCGGTCGATCACGGCACTGAAACGCATCCTGCTTCAACCTCTTTCACGGTGATCAATCCCCGTAGTTCGGCCAGCCTTGCCGGTCCGATGCCCCAAATCCGGGTCAACTCATCGATGCTTCGGAAGGGCCCCTTTTCACGATAGGCGATAATGCGCTGGGCAAGAACGGGGCCGATGCCCGGCAAAGCCTGGATTTCCCCCAGGTTCGCCTCGTTTAGGTCCAACGGCGGGCCAAGGAAGACCTGCCAGTCCCGGCCGTCGGTTCGGATCAAGATCCTGCCCTTTTCATCCGTCCTGAGGACCGTCGTTCCCAAGGCCTCTAGGTTTTCCAGGGTTTGTTCATCAGGAAGTCCATAGACATTATCCACCCCCACCTGGATGACCCCGATCCGGGGCGATGCCGCCTGCAAGAACCCCAAGGTGCTGGAGGTCTTGCTCCCATGATGGGCAACTTTCAGCACCTGGGCCCCTAAGGGAAGTCCACTGGCCAGGAGGACCTCTTCCCCTGGGGCCTCCAGATCCCCGGGGAACAGGAAAGCCACATCCTTGTAGACCAAGCGCAAAACCACCGAGTTATTGTTCAGTCCCTGCAGAAAGTCCTCGCCCGGATGGAGAACCCGGATCTCGTCCACCCCGGCAAGGGCGATGGACTCCCCCCGTTTGGGGGTGTGAAAGGGGATGTCTTTCTCCAAGACCGCGGTCAAGAACCTCTCGTAGGTCCGGGTGGTGTGGAGCTGGCCATCCGCGATCACGCGCTCCACGGGGAAGGATTCCAACACGGCAAGCAGCCCGCCGATGTGGTCCGCGTGGGGATGGGTGGCTACCACCACATCGAGCCCTTCCA
Organism: Bacillota bacterium; assembly: GCA_012799075.1. Taxonomy (GTDB): domain Bacteria; phylum Bacillota; class Limnochordia; order JAAZLZ01; family JAAZLZ01; genus JAAZLZ01. Next base: position 1,663 of record JAAZLZ010000086.1, on the reverse strand, counting down.
CTCCCAAATCCTCCAGATAAGGGACTACCACTTCCCAGCCCGCATCCTCCGGCCCTCCGTCGATGAGCATGGTCTGCTCCTGGGAAGTAATGATGAAAATGCTGTCTCCCTGGCCCACATCCAGAAAGTGAACATCCAGATGGGCCCAGGCCGTCTGGGCCAGAAGCAAGACCAACAGCAAACATCCGCCAAGTCGTTTCATCTGCCTGGCCTCCCAGCCGAATCCTCGAGGATCTCTTGGGCTAAAGCCCGGTAAGCAATAGCCCCGGGCACCCCCTTGGCATAGCTAAAGATGGGCTGGCCGGCCGCGGCGGCTTCGGCAAAACGAACGCTTCGGTTGACGATATGGTCAAAGATGCGGTACTTATCGCCAAACCGCTCATGGAGCTCATCTAGGACCTGCCGGGAGTGGATGGTCCGGGCATCGTACATGGTAGGCAGAAAACCGGTGATGGTCAGCTGGCTGTTTAGGCGCAGCCGGACCTTGCCATACATTTTCAACAGCACCAACACACCCCGCAGAGCCAGGTACTCACAGGCCACCGGGACTAGCATCTCATCCGCGGCCACCAGGGCATTCATGGTCAACAGCCCCATGGAGGGCTGGCAATCAAGGAGGACAAAATCGTATTCATCCCTGTCTTTGCTTAGCAGGCCGCTTAGTCGGCGCTCCCGGTTCATGGCGTTGACCAGGTCCATTTCCGCGATGGAAAGGTCCACATTGGCCGGGATCAAATCACAGCCGAACTTGGTGGTCAGTTTGATGTCATCCACGGGGGTGCGCTTGAAGAGGGCGTCGTACAGGGTTTTGGGGAGTGCATCAGGTTCGAAGCCGCAGCAAAGGGTCAAACTTCCCTGGGGATCCAGGTCCACCAATAGGACCTTTTGGCCCAAGTCGGCCAGGGCAGCTCCCAGATTGTAGACGGAGGTGCTCTTAGCCACTCCCCCCTTCTGGTTAGCAATGGCGATTACCCTTCCCAAGGATCACCACCTCCAATTCCTCAGGAAGTGTTTCGCCATATTGAAAGATTTTTCCTTTAGGCTAGTCCATCGTCAAGGCATCTTCAATAGCCTTCAGGATCACCTTGCTGCTGGAGGTGGCGCCGGAGACAAGGTCCACTTGCAGGGACTGGGCCTCTTGCACTTTCTGCACCAAGATCTCCGCAGCTTGGCCGCGGCCGTGGTCATGGCGGAGAAGGTCGATCCTGGTGATCTTATGATCCTCGACCAAAACCCTCACCTTTGCCGCGACCAGGACCGCATCGGCAGAACCTTCGTAGACTCCGTCGGGAACCTGCAACAAGTCCACTTCCCCGATGGTCATCCCGCCAATGGCCCGATGATAGGGATAGAGTCGGACGAAATTGATGCCAATTCCAAGGAGCAACAGCAGTAGGACTAATCCCCCAATCCGTCTTCCCATCTACTCACCCGCTTTCAGGCCTACCCTACCCGAACCAACCGATAGGCGCGGCTTCCCAGCCCCATGGCTTCAGCATGGTCCAGCTGGGCCCGCCAATTGGTCCCCCGGTGGTGGCTGCAGAAAAGATCTTTGCCGGCAGCTTTGTTGACCAGATCCACGGAGGCTTGATCTAGGGCCACCGGGTCTTTGGAGGCTAAGAAACCAATGTCGGAGACCAAGGGCACATCGTTCCAGGAGTTG